>JBIODY010000172.1:0-5500 GCA_044445505.1 Lysobacterales bacterium | reverse complement strand
GGCAAGGAGCGCCTCGTTCCGCTCGGCGACGAGGCCGCGCACTGGCTGACCCGATATGTCGGCGAGGCGCGGCCGCTGTTGCTGAAGGGCGCGCGCAGCGACGCGTTGTTCGTCAGCAACCGCCGTGCGGCGATGACCCGGCAGATGTTCTGGACCCTGGTCAGGAAGCACGCGCTGGCAGCCGGCATCGCCGTGAAGCGCATCTCGCCACACGTGTTGCGCCATTCGTTTGCGACCCACCTGCTGAATCACGGCGCGGACCTGCGCGCGCTGCAACTGATGCTCGGCCACAGCTCGCTGTCGACGACCCAGATCTATACGCTGGTCGCCAAGGAAGGCTTGAAACGCCTGCACGAACGCCATCACCCGCGGGGGTGAGTCGCCGCGCTGACGCGCTGCCGTCCGGCAGCGCGTGCGGCGACGAACGCCCGAGGCAGGATGCCGAGGGTAGGGTTGCTTGGTGAGGCCGGGAAGGCCGAACCTGACAACAGCGTCCGCTCGCGCAGCGAGCGCGAACGCAACAGCGTCCGCCCGCGGCGCACGTATCCCGGTGCGCGCGTGACTGGGACCGGTTTCACTTTCACGCGCCGGGTGACCATGCGACAATCCACGGTCCGATCGGGAACAAAGGTTTGCGGGGCGCGGTCTGACCGAGGATTGCTTCGCAACACGGTGCAAGGATTTCCGGCCTGCGCCGGTCCCGATACCGATCTTCTTGCGTGAGGTTGCCATGCGTCTTCCCCTGTTCGCTCTCGGCCTGCTGCTGGCTGCCACTGTGCATGCGGCGACCCCGGATGAAATCGTGCACCAGGCGATGGCGACGCTCGCGCCGAATGTGAAGATCGACGTGGTTCAGCAATCGGCGATTCCGGGATTTTACGAGGCGATCGCCGGCGGCCAGTTCGTCTACGTCAGCCAGGACGGTCGCTATGTGATCGACGGCAATGCCTACGACGTGGCCAACAGGCGCGATCTCACCGCGAGTTCGCGTGCGAAGGCGCGCAAGATCGCGCTTGACAAGGTCGGACCGGACAAGCGCATCGTGTTCGCGCCGAAAGCGCCGCTCGCGACCAGGCATACGGTCACCGTGTTCACCGACGTCGACTGCCCGTTCTGCCGTCGCTTCCATCAGCAGATCGCCGCGTACAACGCGAAGGGCATCGCGGTCGATTACTTGTTCTACCCCCTGTCGATCCATCCCGGCGCCGACAAGAAGGCCGAAGCGGTGTGGTGTTCGAAGGATCGCGCGACGGCGTTCACCGCGGCGATGTCGGGTCAAGACCCGGGCAAGGCGACTTGTCCGAATCCGGTCCCGGAACTCACCCAGTTCGCCCAAGGCCTCGGCATCACCGGTACGCCGACGATGCTGGCGCCCGACGGCAGCGCGGTCGCGAGCCAGATTGCGATGTCACCGGACCTGCTCGCCGCCGAACTCGATCGCCTGGCGCAAGCCAACACGGCCAAGAACTGAAGGACTCGCAATGAATTCCCGCTATCTGGCCGCCCTTGCGGCTGTCGCGTTCCTGCCGCTTGCCCAGGCCGCCGAGCCCGCGCCGGACGCAGCCGCACGCCAGGCGATGCATGCCCTCGTGCCGCAGGCGAAGATCGACACCATCGAGGCTGCGCCGCTGCCGGGCTACCGCCAGGTCATCGTCGGCGGGCAGATGGTATATGTCAGCGACGACGGCAAATACCTGCTGCAGGGCACGCTGTACGACGCCCGCAACAAGCACGACCTGACCGCCGCGCGGCTCGCCGTCGAGAACAAGAAGAAGGTCGATGCCGTGCCGCTGGACAAGCGCATCGTGTTCGGCCCGGCCAAGCCCAAATACAAGGTCACGGTGTTTACCGATCTCGATTGCGGCTATTGCCGCAAGCTGCACTCGCAGATCACCGAATACAACAAGCGCGGCATCGAAGTCGATTATCTGTTCTTCCCGCGCACTGGGCTGAACACGCCGTCCTACGACAAGGCGGTCTCGGTGTGGTGTGCGAAGGATCGCAAGGCCGCGTTCACCGCGGCGAAGGCCGGCAAGGATCCGGCTGCGCAGAAGTGCAACAACCCGGTCGCCGAAGAATACAAGCTCGGCACCCAGGTCGGAGTCGACGGCACGCCGACGATCTTCGCGCCGGACGGCACCAAACTCGGCGGCTACCTGCCGCCGGACCAGATGCTGGCCAAGCTGCAGTCGCTCGGCACGGCGAGCTTCGCCGGAAAATGACACCGATCCGTGCGCCGATAGGAGCGGCTTCAGCCGCGATACTTTCAAGACGCAGGGCGGATCAAGGTGCCATAGCAGCGGCACGAACAGCGAAGTCGGGCCCGAAGGGCCGCAGGGCAGGATACCCGGAGTAATCCGCCGCTTCGCGGCTTGATCCAGCCTTCTACTCCGGACACGAGAGCATCGCGGCTGAAGGCGCTCCTGCAAACACCGCTGCATCCGCAGCGCGCGCATCTGTATTGCGCGCATCCAGTATCATATAGGGCTGTCCCTATCGCCCGAGCGCCATGATCGCCCTCGACGGCCTGCCTGCGCTTTCCCGCTTCCGCATCGACCGCATCAACGCCGAACTTGCGCGGCCTGCCCCCGGCGTGAACCTGCGCGCGGGCCGGCATGTGTACTTCGTGGACACGCCCGCCGCCGCGAAGCTCGACCTGCAGCGCCTGTGCGATGTCATCGAGGCGCAACCCGGCATCGCGCGCCCGGCGACCGCGTGGGTCTTGCCGCGCCTCGGCACGCGCTCGCCGTGGTCGAGCAAGGCCACCGATATCCTCGTCGATTGCGGTTTCCCGGTGCGCCGCATCGAACGCGGCACCGCATTCGATCTGGATCGCATGCCGGCCACCGGCAGCGATGCATGGTCCCGCGTCGCCCGCGTGCTGCATGATCCGATGACGCAGTCGGTGATCGGCTCGCTCGATGCAGCCGTTCATCTGTTCGATGCCGGCGCACCGGCGCCGCTCGATCGCATCGCGCTCGGCAGCGACGCGAACGCCGCGCTGGAACAGGCGAACGCGCGACTCGGCCTTGCGCTCGCCGCGGACGAGATCGCGTATCTCGCCGAGCGCTACGCCGAACTCGGCCGCGATCCGTCCGACGCCGAACTCATGATGTTCGCGCAGGCGAATTCCGAACATTGCCGGCACAAGGTATTCAACGCCACGTTCACGCTCGACGGCGAACGCCAGGCGAAGTCGTTGTTCGCGATGATCAGGAACACCCACGAGCGCTCTCCGGCGCACACCCTGTCCGCCTACCACGACAACGCCGCCGTCATCGCCGGCAATCCCGCTGCGCGCTTCTTCGCCGACGCGGCCGATGGCCGGTTCCGCGCCCACGTCGAGGATGTGCCGTACGCGATCAAGGTCGAGACACACAACCATCCGACCGCGATCTCGCCGTATCCGGGCGCATCGACCGGCTCCGGCGGCGAGATCCGCGACGAGGGTGCAACCGGGCGCGGCGGCAAGCCGAAGGCCGGCCTGGTCGGATTCAGCGTGTCGCACTTGCGCATTCCCGGCCTGCCGCGACCGTGGGAGAACGAACGTCCGCTGCCGCCGCGCTTCGCCAGCGCGTTCGAGATCATGCGCGACGGCCCGCTCGGCGCCGCCGCATTCAACAATGAATTCGGCAGGCCCTGCCTCGGCGGCTATTTCCGCACCTTCGAACAGGACGCCGGCGCCGCGAATCTGCGCTACGGTTACGACAAGCCGATCATGATCGCCGGCGGTCTCGCCAACCTGCGTGCGGCGCATGTCGACAAGCGCGTGTTGCGCGAGGGCGACCCGGTGATCGTGCTCGGCGGCCCGGCAATGCTGATCGGTCTCGGCGGCGGCGCGGCCTCGTCGGTGGCCGCCGGGACGAGTTCCGAGCAGCTCGATTTCGCCTCGGTGCAGCGCGACAATCCGGAGATGCAGCGACGCTGCCAGGAAGTCATCGACGCGTGCTGGGCGCGCGGCGACGCCAATCCGATCGTATCGATCCATGATGTCGGCGCCGGCGGACTGTCCAACGCGATTCCGGAGATCCTCAACGATTCCGGCGTCGGCGGACGCCTCGACCTGCGCAGGATTCCGTGCGACGACCCGCGGCTGTCGCCGATGCAGATCTGGTGCAACGAAGCGCAGGAACGCTATGTGCTCGGCGTGCGTCCGGATGATCTCGCCGAATTCGAATCGATCTGCGCGCGCGAGCGCTGTCCGTTCGCGGTCGTCGGCAAAGCGACCGGCGAGCGCCGGTTGCTGGTTGCCGACAGCCTGCTCGGCGGCGACGCGATCGATCTGCCGCTCGATGTGCTGTTCGGCAAGCCGCCGCGCATGCAGCGCGATGCGCGCCACCGCAACGGGCGCATGGATCTGGTACCCGACATCGGTGGCATCGCGCTGGACCAGGCGATGATGCGCGTGCTGCGACTGCCCGCGGTCGGCAGCAAGTCGTTCCTGGTCACGATCGGCGATCGCACCGTCGGCGGCCTGTGCTCGCGCGATCCGATGGTCGGACCGTGGCAGGTGCCGGTCGCCGATTGCGCGGTCACGCTCAGCGATTTCGACGGCTATGCCGGCGAGGCGATGGCGATGGGCGAACGCACGCCGCTGGCGGTGCTCGATGCCGCCGCGAGCGCACGCATGGCGGTCGGGGAGGCGCTGACCAATCTCGCCGCGGCGCAAGTGCAGCTCGATGAGGTGCGCCTGTCCGCGAACTGGATGGCCGCGGTCGGCCACGCTGGCGAAGACGCGGCCTTGTACGACGCGGTGTGCGCGGTCGGCATGCAGCTGTGCCCCGCGCTGGGCATTTCGATTCCGGTCGGCAAGGATTCGCTGTCGATGCAGACGCGCTGGTCGAGCGCGGTTACGACCGCGCGAGAGGGAGGCATGGATGCCGACCGGAAGGCGCACCAGGGAGGGTTGCCTGCGGCAAGCGCCGATCCGGAAGTGGCCGAACATCAAACCGTGTCGCCGGTGTCGCTGATCGTGACTGCGTTCGCGCGCACGCTCGATGCGCGCCAGGCGCTGACGCCGCAACTGGTGCTGGACCAGGGGATGAGCGAACTCTGGTTGCTCGATCTGGGTGCCGGGAAAAACCGCCTCGGCGGCAGCGCGTTGCTGCAGACCTTCGGTCGCAGCGGCGGCACGCCACCGGATCTGCAGGATGCACAAGTCTTCGCGAATTTCTTCGCCGCAATCCAGCGCGCGAACACGGACGGCTTGCTGCTCGCCTATCACGACCGCAGCGACGGCGGCGCCATCGTCGCCCTGATCGAGATGGCATTCGCCGGTCACTGCGGCCTGGATATCGATCTGGCCGGATGGGCCGACAATGCGCTGGCCGCGTTGTTCAGCGAGGAACTCGGCGCGCTCGTGCAGGTGCGCAGCGCGGATCGCGACGCGTTCCGCGCGATCCTCGCCGGGCACGGGATTGCCGATCTTGCGCATGTCGTCGGCCGGCCGGCCGAGCGCATGCGCGTGAAACTGCAGCTTGGACCCGAGACGCTCGCGAAG
>JBIODY010000171.1:0-5530 GCA_044445505.1 Lysobacterales bacterium | reverse complement strand
CGCGGCGCGCAAACCCGGCAGGGTCTTGCGCGTATCGAGGATAGCCGTGCGTGTGCCGCGCGCGGCTTCGACATAGGCCGCGGTCGCGGTCGCGGTGCCGGACAGGGTCTGCAGGAAATTCAGTGCGGTCCGCTCGGCGCTCACCAGTGCGCGCGCCGCGCCCTCAATATGACAGAGCGCAGTGCCGGGCGCGACGCGTTCGCCGTCGGCCGCGTGCCATTCGATGCGCGTCGCCGCATCGAGCTGGCGGAAGCACTCGTCGAACCAGGCTCGGCCACAGAGCACGGCGGCGTCGCGGGTGATCACGCGTCCGCGCGCCCGCGCTGCGGCCGGAAGCAGGTCGGCGGTCACGTCGCCACTGCCGATGTCTTCCTCGAGCGCGCGCCGGACATCGCGCTCGATCACATCCTGCGGAGGGGATACCACGGCAGAGGCTGTCACGTGCGGCGCGCTCGCGGGATGTCGACAGTTTGCAAAAACACGGGCATGTCCGACGCGACGGCACGTCCCGTAGCGGAGCGGCTTTTCAAAACCGGTCTGCTGTGGGGCGCGCAGGATAGCAAGCCCGCGCGCCGACGTGTTGTCTCAGGGTGGAGACGGTGTCGATGCCGGTATCGGCGTCGGCTTCGCCTTCGTACCTGCCGGTGTGGCGGCCGCGGCGCCTGCGCCTTCGGCGGTGTCGTGGCGCAGCCGCGCGACGATCGCGTCGAGGGCGCGATCGAACAGCGGCACCTCCTCGAGCACGACCGCGCTGCCACGGCGCAGTTCGACCGCGAGCGCGGCGACGGTCTTGTCGCAGACCTTCAGGCCGCGCCGGTTCACGAACAGGTATTTCGAGCTGATCGGGCTGATCCAGGACAGCTTCGCGCGCTCGCGTGCGCCACCCTCGTCGACGAACTCGATCCAGGTGCCGACCTTGAGCTCGCGCACCGCGCGCAGTGATTCGTCGTTCTCGGGCGGCAGCTCGGGCACCGCTTCCGCGTCGCCGCCGGTGGAACTCAGCACGAACTCCTCGACCGGACTCTGCCCGGCCGCCGGTGGCGCGTGGTCGGCATTTGCGTTCGGCTGCGCGCCCGGGCCGGCAGCCGCGGCGTTGGAGGATGCCGCTGCCGGCGTGGCGTTGCCGGCGATGACTTCCTTGGCAGTCTTGGTCTCGACGCGCTGTCCGTCGAGCAGGCGCTTGTAGAATTGCGACAGCTCCTGCATCAGCTGCTTCACGTCGCTTTCGTGGTAGGCGACGGTAGTGAGGCCGTGGCGCAGGGCCTTCTCCAGTTGCGGCAGCAGCGCGCGCAAGCGGGTGTGTTCGCTTTCGCTGGTCTTCGGTTGCGCGCTCCAGATGAACTCGTCGGCGAAACGCAGCGCGTTCTTCCATTCGTCCGAGCTCTCGCCCTGGCGCAACAGGGTCAGCACGAGGTAGTTCGCCCACGGCCGCGACAGCACGGTATGCACGACCGGTGGCAGACTGCGCTCGTCGATGCGCCTGAGGATTTCGCGTGCAGCCGTGCGGCGCGCCTCCAGCAACTTTTCGCGACCGCGGGTCGCTTCCGCGGCGCGCTGCTCGGAGAGCTCGGCGCGCTTGCGATACTGCTCGACGAAATCCGCGAACGCGACGCGCTCGCGCTCGAACACGCCGACGTCGTCGTCGAAGTCGCGCAACACGGTTTCGACCGAGCTCTTGATGCGCTCGTACAGGCGATGATCGCGATCCGATTCCTCGGACCAGCTCTTGCCGGCCTCGGCGAGCGTATCGAGCAGGCGCCGGGCCGGGTGCGATTTCTGCGCGAACAGGTGCTTGTCGAGGATCGCGACCTTGAGATACGGAATCTGCAGGCGTCCGAACAAGGCCTGCATCTGCGCTGGCAGGTTGCGGTCCTGCAGGATGTATTCGAACAGCATGCCGACGAGATCGATCGTATCCTCGTCCGCAGCCGAGACGCGGCGTTCCCTGGCGTCGTCGGAAAGCTTGCCGACCTGTTCCAGCAGTTCGCGTTTGATCTGCTGCACTGCCTGCGCGGCGTCGGCCACGCTGTCGGCGCGCGACTGCGCGACCATCGTCTGATTCTGCAGGATCGTCAGCGCGCTGAGCAGATCGGTCGGGCTGAGGCCGGGCACGCCGATGCCGCCGCCCGACGCGTAGTCGCCCGCAGCGGATCCGGCATAACCGGGGCCGCCATGGCGGCTCGCCAGCAGCGAGCGCAGCGTGTTGTAGATCTCTGCCTGCAGATCGCTGGCCGGCGGCTCCTGATAACCTGCCATGCCGCCTCCGGCAGCGCCGGAGAACCCGGCCGCCGCGCCGCGCTGGCCGCCGCCGCTGGCAGTGGCCTGCGGACGTTCGCCGTGCGGCATCACATGCCGGACCTGCGGCAGTACGCCGGCGCGGATCAACTCGATGTTCACCTCGTCGTAGACCGGATCGAGTCCGGCCATCACATAGCGGTCGAACAGCTTGTAGATGATCAGCTTGACCTGCACGTTGACATCGAATTCGCGGATCGCGGAGCGGAACGCATTGCCGAGCACGGCCGGCCCGATCGGGTTGCTCGCGTCCTCGACCTTGCCGCCGCCGATGATCACCCCGAGACGCTGGTTGACCTGGTACAGCGAACGTTGCAGCCGGCCTTCGGCCTTGGCGACCATGCTGCTCACCGCGAGCGATTCCTCGAGCTCGACATCGTCGACCAGCGAAAGCCCGCTGCCGGCGGATTGCGGGCTCGGCGCCTCGGACTTGACCGGCTTCAGCTTGCCGTCGGCGAACTCGCTGAACGCCCTGGTCGCCTGCTCCTGGAACATGCGCTCGACCAGCTGGCGCTTCTTGCGCACCTCGCGCATGCCGTCGAAATATTCGGTCTGGATCGCATTGCTGCCGGCGCGCTCGGCGAGGTCGAACAACGCGTCATCGACGTTCTCGAACAAGGTGCCGACCAGCGCATTGATGCGCTTCAGCGAGATGCCACGAACCAGCTTGAGCAGATCGCCGAGACGGTCCGTGCTGGAGGCCATGTTCTGACGCTGCTGCAGGTCGACGACGTTCGGAATGTCTTTGGCGGCAGTCATTGCGGATTTCCGAGGCACGCGCGGGCGCACGGTATCACGGGGGCAGGAATAGCTACATCATCACAAATCGCCGCTGGCGGAGTGTGAACCGGATCACGTTCATCGGTTGTTGGGCTCATCGGCCTGGAAAGTCCGCGAGTTGGGAGGTCGCGATCGCCTCGTCGGCGAGCATGACCGGGATATCCTCTTCGACGCGGTAGATCGTGCGTCCGTCGCGGGTGATCAGACCCGCCTCCACGGCACCGGTAATCCGCGTGCCGGCGGCGTTGACGACCCGGCCAGCGCCGATCGCCTGATTCAGCGCCGCGAGTTCGCCTTCGGCGAGCCGCCGCAACGGCGTCTTGCTGACCGGGCAGCACAGGATATCGAGCAGACGTGGATCCATCGGAGGCGGAACTCGGGCCGGCCGGCGTGCGGCGAAAATATCGGTCTGCAAACCGGGCATCCTGCGCCGGTCTGCAACAAACGGTCGCGGCAAAGCCGCGCCACCTTTGTCGCGACAGCGCATTCATGCGCCGGAGCGGTTTTTCAAACCGCTCATACGCGTACAATAACGATTTACGCGTGCGACGGCCATGACAGAAAGCGCTTTCGAGCAGCCGCGGGTCGGCATTGTGATGGGCTCGCGCTCGGATTGGGAAACCATGCGCCATGCCGCCCAGACGCTCGAGCAACTCGGCATTGCGCATGAGTCGCGGGTGGTCTCGGCGCATCGCACGCCGGACCTGCTGTTCGAATATGCGGCCAGTGCGGTCGGGCGCGGGCTGGCCGCGATCATCGCCGGCGCCGGAGGTGCCGCGCATCTGCCCGGCATGCTCGCCGCGAAGACGCGCCTGCCGATCCTCGGGGTGCCGGTACAGTCGCAGGCGCTGAACGGGCTCGATTCGCTGCTCTCGATCGTGCAGATGCCGGCCGGCATCCCAGTCGCAGCACTCGCGATCGGCCGTGCCGGTGCGGTCAATGCGGCGCTGCTGGCGGCGGCGATGCTGGCCACGACCGATGCGGCCCTGGCAGTGCGCCTCGACGCATTCCGCCGCGAGCAGACCGAGACGGTGCTCGCCAATCCGGACCCGCGCGCGAACGCATGAGCATCGTCGGGTTGTTTTCGATGGCGCAGCCCCTTGCGTCGCCCTCGCCCCATTCCCTGGACGCAGGCGGAAGGTGGGTCGGCGCCGGGCAGGTCCGCGCATCCGGATCCGCGCGGCTTGGCGAGCGATCGCGCGCATGCAGACGATAGGTATTCTGGGTGGCGGCCAACTCGCGCGCATGCTCGCGCTCGCCGGCGCGCCGCTCGGCCTGCGCTTCCTGGTCGTGGACAGCGCAATCGACGCCTGCGCAGGCCAGATCGCGCCGATGGTGCATGCGGACTGGCGCGACTTCGATGCGCTCGGCGATTTCGCGCGGCGCATCGACGTCGCCACTTTCGATTTCGAGAATGTGCCGGCCGAAACCGCGCGGTGGCTGACCGGACGCACGCAGGTATTTCCGAATCCGCGCGCGCTGGCGATCTCGCAGGACCGCCTCGCCGAGAAGACCCTGTTCGGCGAGATCGGCCTCGACACCGCCGCGTTCGCCGCGATCGACAGCCGTGCCGAACTCGCCGCCGCGATCGCGCGCATCGGCTTGCCGGCCGTGTTGAAGACGCGCCGTCTCGGCTACGACGGCAAGGGCCAGGCGCTGCTGCGCAACCCGGGGGACGCCGACGCCGCGTGGGACGCACTCGGCAGCACGCCGCTGATCCTGGAGGCGTTCGTGCCGTTCACTCGCGAAATCTCGGTGGTCGCGGTGCGCTCGCGCAACGGCGAGTTCCGCCACTATCCGTTGACCCGCAACTGGCACGCCAGCGGCATCCTCGCCGCGAGTCTCGCGCCGGCGCCGCATACGGACACGATCGAAAGCATCGCGGTCGCACATGCGCTTGCGCTGGCCGAGCGGCTCGACTACGTCGGCACGTTCGCACTGGAACTGTTCGATCACGGTGGCCGCCTGCTCGGCAACGAGATGGCGCCGCGCGTGCACAACTCCGGCCACTGGACCATCGAAGGCGCGGTGTGCAGTCAGTTCGAGAATCATCTGCGCGCGGTGCTCGGCTTGCCGCTCGGCGACACCGCGGCACGCGGCGTCAGCGTGATGCTGAACTGGATCGGCGAACTGCCCTCGGTCGCAGCGGTACTGCGCGAAAGCGATGCGCACTGGCACGACTATGGCAAAGATGCGCGAGCGGGTCGCAAGGTCGGCCACGCGACCGTGTGCGCGAAGGATGCGCGGGAAATGCGCGAGCGCCTCGCGCGGATTGGCGCAGCGCTCGGGCGCGACGCGCAAGTCGCGCCGGTGCTCGCCGCGCTGGCGGAATAGCGGGACGCAAGCATACGCCGGATAGGCGGCGCAGATCCTTGAGGCCGGCGGCTGCAGCCGCGATGCTTTTCGCCATCACGGCCAACTTTGCGTCGCGTGCCTTCCCGCGTGGGAGCGGCTT
>JBIODY010000170.1:0-5538 GCA_044445505.1 Lysobacterales bacterium | reverse complement strand
GTGCGGTTTCCGGGTCGGCGACAATGCGCCGATGGCGTATGTCGAACTCGTCGATCGTCCGCGCAGCGACGCTGCACAGGCAGCGGATTGAACCCAGGCACACCAGGCAATCCAGAGCCCCGGCATGTCCGGGGCTCTGCATTTGTGGGTGCAGGAAATCCGCGAGCCGGCGCGCCGGCGGCGCCCGCGCTCGTGGTCGCGCTCGGCATCGGACTCGGTGTGCTCTACGTCGTCGCGATCGTGGTTTCGCTGCACGGCGCGGCACGTGGCGACGAAATCTATCACTACGCGCAGATCCACCTGTTCCGCCACGGCGACTTCCGCGTACTCGACTATTACCTGACCACGATTCCCGGCTATCACCTGCTGGTCGCTGCATTGCTCTGGCTCGGCGGCCTCGACACGCTCGGCGCGGCGCGTGCGGTCACCGCGCTGTTCGGCCTCGCCGCGGCAGCAGGATTCCATGCGTTGCGCCGGCGCGCCTGGCAGGGAACCGAGACGCTCGCGACCGCGCAATTCGTCGCGCTGCCGATCCTGGCGCCGCTGTTCTTCCTCGTCTACACCGATGTGCTCGCACTCGCGCTGATCCTGTGGGCTGCGGTCGCGACGTTGTCGAATCGCCACGTTCTCGCCGCGCTGGCGCTCATCGGTGTCGTGCTGGTGCGGCAGAACGATGTGGTCTGGGCCGCATTCCTCGGCGCTGTCGCGGTCTGGCCGGCGTTGCGGGAACATGGATCCGCGCGCTGGCAGACATCCGCCGCGCGGCTGCTGCCCTACGCCGCGCCAATCGCGGTGTTCCTTGGATTCTGGGCCTGGAACGGTTCGATCTCGCTGTCGCATGGCCAGGCCGCGCTGCATCCCGAATTGACCTTGCATGCAGGCAATGCATTTTTCGCGCTGTTCCTCGCCGCTGCGCTGTTGCCGTTGCAGACGCTGGCGGGTCTGCGTGCGTTCGTCGCACACCTGCGTGCGCGACCGTGGTTGCTGCTGCTGCCGTTCGCGGCATTCGCGGTGTACTGGTGGGGCTTTCGTGCCGACAATCCGTACAACTCGGCACTGCCGGATTTCCTGCCACGCAACGCGTTCCTGCTCAAGCTCGATCACGACCCGGCGTGGCGCGCCGGCGCCGGCATCGTGATGGTGCTGGCCGCGTGCGGTCTCGGCACGACCGCCATGAGACCAGCCGCGACGCTCTGGTTGTACCCGTTCGCAGCGTTGTTCCTCGCCTCGTCGTGGCTGATCGAACAACGCTATGCGCTGGTGCCGCTGGTGCTGTGGCTGGCGTTTCGCGAGCAACGCGGCCGCGCGATCGAATTCGCGACCCTGGCACTTTGGCTGTCTCTCGCGGTCTGGATATTCTTCAGTGTTGTCACTGGCCGCTTCTTTCTGTAGCCGCTTGCGATTCCGCGCATCCTGCTGTCCTTTTTCGGTGAACTCATGAATCCGAATCCCTTCGCGTGGTCCTTCCGCAGCCAGTTCATCGCCGGCGCGCTGGCCTGCATCGCGCTGCTCGCGTATGCGATTTTCGAGCAGTTCCAGATGGGCATCGAGCCCTGTCCGAAGTGCATCTTCCAACGCATCGCGTTCATGGCAATGACCGTTTTCTTTTTCGCCGGTGCGCTGCATGGCCCACACGCGGCGGGCCGGCGCGCCTACGCGATCCTGGTCGCGAGCGCCGCGGCGATCGGTGCGGTCGTCGCGGTGCGCCATCTGGTCGTGCAACTGACGCCGCACGATCCACTGATGGAAGGTTGCGGTCCAGGCCTCAACTACCTGCTCGATGCGTTCCCGATCGCCGAGGCGATCAAGAAGGCTTTCATGGCCAGCGGCGATTGCGGCGAGATCAGCTGGACGTTCCTCGGCATCACGATGCCGGGCTGGACCCTGATCTGCTTCGTGCTGCTCGGCGGCGGTGCGCTGTGGTCGGGATTCCGCCGCCGCGCCGGCGGATGATCGCAAGGCGGTTTGCCGGCAGCCATTAGGTGCGGCGCGGACCCTGTGGCATCATCGTTTTCCGCAACGCAGCAAACGTGATGGGTCATCAGGCCATGAGGTCGATCGAGCGCAGCGTCACTCCGGTTCGTGAAGCCATCGGCTGGGCGCTGTCGTCGTGGCAACAATGCCCGCATACCCAGCAGCCGGTCTACACCGATGCGCACGAGCTCGCGCTCGCGCTCGACCAGTTGCGCGAGCTGCCGCCGCTCGTCACCTCCTGGGAAATCATGGCGTTGAAGCGCCTGCTCGCGGAGGCTGCCGAAGGCCGGCGCTTCCTGCTGCAGGGTGGCGACTGCGCGGAGAGTTTCGACGACTGCAGCTCGCCGCTGATCTCGAACCGGCTGAAAGTCATGCTGCAGATGAGCCTGGTGCTGGTGCACGGACTCAAGCTGCCGGTGGTGCGGGTCGGACGCTTCGCCGGCCAGTACGCGAAGCCGCGTTCGACCGACGTGGAAACGCGCGACGGCGTTTCGTTGCCGAGCTATCGGGGCGATCTCGTCAATGGCGCGGCATTCACCGCCGAAGCGCGACGCGCCGATCCGCAGCGGCTGATCCGCGGCCATGCGCGCTCGGCGATGACGATGAATTTCGTGCGCGCCCTGGTCGATGGCGGCTTCGCCGACCTGCATCACCCCGAATACTGGGATCTGGGCTGGGTCGCGCATTCGCCGCTGCAGGACGAATACCGGCAGATGGTCGAGTCGATTGGCAACTCGCTGCGTTTCATGGAGACCCTGGCCGGCGAATCCATCGGCAGTTTCCAGCGCGTGGATTTCTATACTTCGCACGAAGCGCTCGTGCTGCACTACGAGCAGGCGCTGACCCGCCAGGTGCCGCGCCAATGGGGCTGGTTCAACCTGTCGACGCACTTCCCGTGGATCGGCATGCGTACGGCGGCGCCGGACGGCGCGCACGTCGAGTACTTTCGCGGCATCAGGAATCCGATCGCGGTCAAGATCGGTCCGGCGACCACGCCGGACCAGTTGCTGCGCCTGGCCGATGTGCTGGATCCAGACCACGAACCGGGTCGCCTGACCCTGATCCATCGCATGGGTGCGGCGAAGATCGAAAGCGCACTGCCGCCGCTGCTGGCGGCCGCGAAGGCCGCGGGCCGCAAGCCGCTGTGGGTCTGCGATCCGATGCACGGCAACACCGAGACGCTCGGCAACGGGGTCAAGACGCGCCGCTTCGAGAACATCCGCGGCGAACTCGACCGCGCATTCGACGCGCACGCGGCAGCCGGCACGCGCCTCGGCGGCGTGCATCTGGAACTGACCGGCGAGAACGTGACCGAGTGCCTCGGTGGCGCGCGCGACCTGGTCGAATCCGATCTCGCGCGCGCGTACAAGTCGCAAGTCGATCCGCGCCTCAACTACGAGCAGTCGCTCGAGATCGCGATGCAGATCGTGCGCAAGCGCGGCGTCGTCGCACTGGGTTGACTGCGCGGGGTCGGACCGCTTGCTTTTTGCGGGAGCGGCTTCAGCCGCGATGCTCTTGCTGTGCTTTTGCACCGTGTCGCCGAGGGAGTCATCCGATGCACGAACGTTACGGTCGTCCTGTTGCTCTTGCAATTACCCTGGCGCTGCTCGCGATGACGCCTCCGGCACACGCGTCCGCGCAAGCGGTTCCCGACGCACAACTGGCCGGCCTCGAATGGCGGTTGCTCGGTCCGTTCCGCGGCGGCTGGGGCACGATGGCAACCGGCATTCCGGACCAGCCCGACACGTTCTACTTCGGCGCGGCCGGCGGCGGCGTATGGAAGACGAACGATGCAGGCGCGACCTGGCAGTCCAGGTCGGACGGACTCGACGCGGCTCCGATCGGAGCCATCGCGATCGCGCCCTCGAACCCGAACGTGATCTACGCCGGCAGCGGCCACCCGGAGCCGCGCTACGACATCGCGGCCGGTGACGGCCTGTACAAGTCGACCGATGGCGGTGCGCACTGGTCGCACGCGGGGCTGGCCGCGACGCGCCATATCGGCGCGATCCTCGTCGATGCGAAGAATCCGGATACGGTACTGGTCGGCGCACTCGGCCACATCTTCGGTCCGAACCCGGAGCGCGGCGTGTTCCGCAGCATCGACGGGGGCAGGAGCTGGACCAGGACCTTGTTCGTCGACGACAGCACCGGCGTCGTCGACCTCGCCGCGGATCCCGCGCAGCCGAATCTCGTGTTCGCCGCTGCATGGACCGCGCGCAACTGGCCCTGGCTCAGCTATTTCACGCCGATCGTCGGCGCGGGCAGCGCGATCTACAAATCAGCCGATGGCGGCGTGACCTGGCAACGCCTCGGTGGTGAAGGCTGGCCAGCCGGCGAGCTCGGCCGCATCGGTCTTGGCGTGACTCATCTCGGGAACGGTGCAACGCGCATTTATGCCTCGATCGATTCCGCCGATCACGGCGGCCTGTACCGCTCCGATGACGGCGGCGGGCACTGGCAACGCGTCAACGATGCGAAGGCGGTCAGCACCTGGTACGAGAGCCGGTTGACCGTCGCGCCGGACGATCCCGATACGCTCTACACGGTCGGCCAGTCGATCCACAAGTCCAGCGATGCCGGCAAGACCTTCACGATCATCAAGGGCGCGCCGGGTGGCGACGACTATCATCATTTGTGGATAAATCCGAAGAATCCACAACGCATGATCACCGCCAGCGACCAGGGTACCGTGGTCAGCGTGGATGGAGGCCGTCACTGGAGCGACTGGTACAACCAGCCGACCGGCCAGTTCTACCATCTCGCCGCGGACAACCGCTTCCCGTACTGGATCTATTCCGGCCAGCAGGATTCCGGCACGGTCGGTATCGCCAGTCGCAGCGACTACGGCGCGATCAGCTTTCGCGACTGGCATCCGGTCGGCGGCGACGAGCGCGACTACGACCTTCCTGATCCGGACGACGCGAACATCGTCTATGGTTCCGGCCTCGGCGGGCGCATCTCGCGCTGGGATTCGCGCACCGGCGAGGTGCAGAACGTGTCGCCGTGGCCGGTGTCGAGCTATGGCGCACGCGGAACGGAAGTGAAGTACCGCTATACCTGGTTCACGCCGATCGCATTCTCGGCGCAGGCCCCGTACGCTCTGTATTCGGGATCGCAGGTGCTGTTCCGCTCGCTGGACAAAGGCCGGCACTGGGACGTCATCAGTCCCGACCTTACCGGCAAACGCGACGATGCGCAGCACTGCGACGGCGATGTTCCAGTCGGCCATGCCAGCGTCTGCGGCTATGGGGTGATCTTCAGCATCGCTCCGTCGCCGCATGCCAACGACGAGATCTGGATCGGCACCGACAACGGCCGCGTGCAGCTCACTCGCGATGGCGGCAGGAGCTGGAACGATGTTACGCCGAAGAGCGTTTCGGACTGGGCGAAGATCAGCTCGCTCGATGTTTCCGCGCTGGATGCCGGCACCGCGTACGCAGCGGTCGACAACCACCGCCAGGACGACTTCCGCCCGCGCATCCTGCGCACCCACGACTACGGCAGGACCTGGAGCGCGATCACGAATGGCCTTCCGGATGGCCATTTCGTCAGCGTCGTTCG
>JBIODY010000169.1:0-5558 GCA_044445505.1 Lysobacterales bacterium | reverse complement strand
TTCCCTTCAAGGGAAAGACTTGGATGGTGTTCCGCATCGCGACGGCCAGCGCATCGAGCAACCGCTCGACATCACTTTCTGCATGCAATGCCGATAACGCAACGCGCAGGCGCGCCTGGCCTTTCGGTACGGTCGGCGGCCGGATCGCCGGCACGAAGAATCCGGCATCTTCGAGCCGCGTCGACACCGCGAGCGCCGCCGCACTGTCGCCGATCAGCACTGGCTGGATCGGCGTGCGCGACGCGCCAAGCGCAATGCCACGCTGCGCCGCGCCGTGACGCAGATGCGCGATCAGGCGCGCGAGACGATCGCGGCGCCAACCCTCGAAGCGTGCTATGTCGATCGCGGCGCGCGTCGCCGCGGCGAGTGCCGGCGGCAGGGCCGTCGTGTAGACGAAAGTGCGCGCGCCCTGCACGAGTCCGTCGATCAGGGTCGCGCTGCCGGCGACGAATGCGCCGGCGACGCCGAGTGCCTTGCCGAGCGTCGCCATCAGGACCGGCACATCGTCCTGCGACAAGCCGGCCTCGGCAACGCTGCCGGCGCCCTCGATCCCGAGTACGCCGAGGCCGTGCGCGTCGTCGACCATCAAGGTGACGTGTTGCGTCGTGCACAATGCGGCGAGTCCGCGGATCGGCGCGACGTCGCCGTCCATGCTGAACACGCCGTCGGTCGCAAGCAGCGCGGCGGTATCGGCGCGCGTTTCGAGTTGGCGCCGGCCCGCGTCGACGTCGGCATGCGGATAACGCTTCAACTCGCAACCGGCAAGCCGTGCGCCGTCGAGCAGGCTGGCGTGATTGAACTTGTCCTGCACGCACAGATCTTCGACGCCGAGCAGCGCGGACAACACGCCGAGGTTGGCCATATAGCCGGTCGAGAACAACAGCGCGCGCTCGCGGCCGGTCCAGCGCGCGAGCGCTTCCTCAAGGCGCGCGTGTTCGTCGCGATGACCGCCGAGCAGGTGCGCCGCGGATGCGCCGGCGCCCCAGCGCGCCGCTGCGGCGACCAAGGCTTCGACAAGCGCGGGATGTTGGGCGAGGCCGAGATAGTCATTGCTCGCGAAATTCAGCAGGCGCCGGCCGTCGATCCGGATAGTTGCGCCATCGACCGCTTCGCTCGTGCGCAGCCGGCGCAGCAGCGATGCACGCGCGCGCTCGGCCTGCGCGATGGCGAGGCGTTCGAGCAGGTCGGGGCGCACAACCTCATCGGCGACGCCCAGCGGATTGCGAGTCGGGTGCAGAGCCATATGATTGCTATCCCAAGTACGAAACCGGAGATGCCCGCCAACGTATCTGCGAGTTGCCGCACCGGAGATCCTTTCCATTCCTCATGGTTGCGATGCCGATAACGAGCGGACAGCAGATAGGCACGGCGCAACAGGCCATTCGACGACATGGGAAGGAGTCCGCAAGAAAGCCCAGCGCAGCGAAAATCGCCATTGCCTTTCCTCAGAGCAAAAAAGACTCGCTCGAAACCTGCTTTTCCTTCCCCTGCGCAGCGGGGGAAGGTGCCGAAGGCGGAAGGGGGCGCTCTTGATCCGGCTTTTGCGTTGGAAAAGCGCCCCCTTCAGCTCTCCGGGCAGGTGCACTCGCGCCATCCATGGCGCTCGCCCTGCGGGCGGCTGGCGCCGTGCAAAACGGCAATCCTGCCGTTTTGTCCCCCGCCGCGCAGGGGAAGCGAAAGCCAGGGTCGCCAATATTTTCACGACCTCTCAGGCAAGGGCGGCATCCGTCTGCGGCTCGACGATATCCGCATGCGCCGTGCCCGATTCGACCTCGACCTGCATCGCATGGATGCCGAGCCGCGCGAACAAGGCCTTGTCGTGCTCGGTATCCGGATTGCCGGTGGTCAGCAGCTTCTCGCCGTGGAAGATCGAGTTCGCGCCGGCGAAGAAGCACAACGCCTGCAATTCGTCGCTCATCTCGGCGCGGCCGGCGGACAGGCGCACCATCGAGGCCGGCATCAGGATGCGCGCGGCGGCGATCATGCGCACGAACTCGAATGGATCGAGCGCCGCGGTGCCGGCCAGCGGCGTGCCTGCGACCTGGACCAGGCGATTGATCGGCACCGACTGCGGATGCGTCGGCAGGCTCGCCAGCGTGTGCAGCAGGCCGGCGCGTTGTGCGCGCGTCTCGCCCATGCCGACGATGCCGCCGCAGCAGGTTTTCAATCCGGCGTCGCGCACATGCTCCAGCGTATCCAGGCGATCCTGGTACTCGCGGGTGTGGATGATCTCGCCGTAGAACTCCGGCGCGGAATCCAGATTGTGGTTGTAGTAGTCGAGGCCGGCGCTTTTCAGCGCATCGGCCTGCGGCTGCGAGAGCATGCCGAGCGTGGCGCAGGTTTCCAGCCCAAGCGCCTTGACCGCGCCGACCATCGCGGCGACTTTCGGAATGTCGCGATCCTTCGGCGAGCGCCACGCCGCACCCATGCAGAAACGCGTCGCGCCGGCCGCTTTCGCTTGGCTCGCTTTGGCCAGCACCGCGTCGAGGCTCATCAGCTTCTCGGCCTCGACGCCGGTCGAATAGCGCGCCGCCTGCGGGCAGTAGGCGCAGTCTTCCGGGCAACCACCGGTCTTGATCGAGAGCAGGGTCGATACCTGCACCGCATTCGGGTCGTGATGGGCGCGATGCACCGCATGCGCGTTGCCCAGCAGGTCGGCGAACGGCAGCTCGATCAGGGCGAGGACTTCGGCTCGGGTCCAGTCGTGGCGTAGCATGCGGATATGTCCTTTTGAGCAACGCCGGCCGGGATGCTCTTGGTGAGAAGTGCGGCCAAGGATGGCCGCTTTGCGATTTTCGCGATCAGGGACGATCGCAAAGGCAACGGAGGCTGTCAACTTGAAACAGATGCATCCGGTTGACGGCATCGCGGGGAGTCTCCTGCGCGTGGCCCTGCCGCCGCGCTGCCTGCTGTGCGGCGAGACCGGCGCGGCCCCGCGTGACCTTTGCGCCGATTGCTGCGCGGATCTGGCGATCAACACCCCGTGCTGTCCGCGCTGCGCATTGCCGCTGGACCATCCGGCGCCATTGTGCGGCGAATGTCTGGTCAGGGAACCGCCGTTCGCGGCCGCGTGGGCTCCGTTCCGCTACGGTCACCCGCTCGATCTGCTCGAGGCGCGCTTCAAGTTCCGCAGCGATCTGGCCGCTGGGCGCGTGCTTGCCGAATTGCTCATCGAACGCGCCGCGATCGACCGGCCGAGTCGACCCGAGGTGCTGGTACCGGTGCCGCTGCACCGCACGCGCTTGCGCGAACGCGGCTATAACCAGGCGCTCGAGCTGGCGCGGCCGCTCGCCGACGCCTTCGCGATCCCGCTGCGTCACGATCTGCTGTTGCGCAGCAAGCCGACGCCGCCACAGACCGGCCTCGATTCGAAAGCGCGCCGCGCCAACCTGCGCAACGCGTTCACCCTCGCCGCCGACGCCGCGGTGCCGGCCCATGTCGCGCTGCTCGACGACGTGATGACGACCGGTGCGACCCTGCGCGAGGCGGCGCGCGTGTTGTTGCGCGGCGGCACGGCGCGGGTCGACGTCTGGGCGCTCGCGCGCGCCCCGCTGCGCTGAAGGCGCGTCTGGCGCGCAAAAGTGTGATGTGAATCCCATTTCCGGTGCTAGTCTAAGCGTGACGCCGAGCCGCATTCGGCGCCGAGGGGCGCAGCATGATCGCTGTCGAGCCCGCGGCGGGTTTCCGCTACTGGGCGTTCATCAGCTACAGCCATCAGGACCAATCTTGGGGGCGTTGGCTGCACCGCGCGCTCGAAACCTACCGCGTGCCGCGGCGCCTGGTCGGCATGCCGATCGCGGCCGGGACAATCCCGCCGCGCCTGTCGCCGGTGTTCCGCGACCGCGACGAATTGCCGACCGCGACCGATCTGGACCGAACCGTCGCCGAAGCGCTGCGCCAGTCCTGGTGCCTGATCGTGATCTGCTCGCCGGCCGCCGCGCAGTCGCGCTGGGTCAACGAAGAGGTGCGCGAGTTCCAGCGACTCGGTCACGCCGATCGCATCCATTGCCTGATCGTCGACGGCGCGGCGGACGATGCCGACACAGCGTGTTTCCCGTCGGCACTACGTCTACAACCCGATGACGGTACCGCCGCGCGCGAACCGATCGCCGCTGACGCGCGCCGCAGCGGCGACGGCAAGTCGCACGCGCGCCTGAAGCTGGTCGCCGGGATCCTCGGCATCAGCTACGACCGCCTCGTGCATCGCGAACAACAGCGTAGCTACCGGCGCGTGTTCGCGATCGCCTGCGCGGCGGTGCTCGCGTTCAGCGTGCTCGCGGTGTTCACCTTCATCACGATCACCTCGCGTCGCGACGCGGAAGCGCAGCGCGGCCATGCCGAGGGCCTGATCGAGTTCATGCTCGGCGACCTGCGCAGCAAGCTTGAACCCGAGGGCAAGCTCAGCACCCTCGACGCGGTCGGCAAGGAGGCGCTCAGCTACTACGCTGCGCAGGATCCGGCGAGCCTCGACGCCGACGCGTTGGCGCGCCGCGCGCGCGCGCTGCACCTGCTCGGAGACGTCTACGACCAGCGCGGGCGCCTCGATGACGCGCTCGGTGTGTTCAAGCAGGCCTCCGCGACCACGGCCGAACTGCTCGCGCGCGAGCCGCAGAATGCGCAACGCATCTTCGACCATGCGCAGAGTGTGTTCTACGTCGGCCAGATCGCCTGGCGGCGTGGTCAGGTCAAGGCTGCGGAAACCGCTTTCGACAACTACAAGGAACTGGCCACGCGACTGGTCGGCATCGATCCCGGCAACGCGGACTGGCAGGCCGAAGTCGAGTACGCCGACAGCAATCTCGGCACCCTGCTGCTGGATCAGGGTCGCCGCGACGATGCGGCCGCCGCGTTCGAACGCGCGCTCGCCGTTGCGACCGCGCTCAACCGGCGCGCACCGAACGACGATGCGCGCCGGTCCGAGCTGGCGCAGGCGTACGCATGGCTCGCCGATGCGCGCGTGGCGCAGGGACGCTTCGCCGATGCGGTCGTGCAGCGCCAGGCCGAGGTGGCGATCTGTGAGGAAATTCTCGCTGTGAATCCGAAGAACTACGCGGCGAAGAGTGCCCTGCAGGTCGCCGAACGCGAGCTCGGCGAAATCTCGCTGATGCGCGGCGACGTGCCGATGGCGCTGTCGCAACTGCGACGCGCAATCAAACTCGTGGATGAATTGGTCGCGGCCGATCCGGAAAATGTGGCGACGGCGCACAACGTTGCATCGGCATATGCGGTTTTCGGCGAGGCAGCCTATGACGGTGGCGATGTTGCCGCCGCACGCACCGCGATCGCACATTCGCGCGACATCGCCGCGCCGCTGGTGCAACGTGATCCGAGCGTGGTCGAGTGGCAGGCTCAACTCAGCCGCAGCCTGCTGCTGCAGGCCCGGCTCAGCGCAGCTGATGGCGATGCGCTTGGCGCGCTGCGCCAAATCCAGGGTGTGCTCCAGCGCCTCGACACGATGCGCGACTCGAACCGACCAGACCAGCGCACACGTCTCCTGTATGCGCGCGCGTCGCTGATGGCCGGTGAGCAGGATCAGGCGCTCGGCAACCGCGCCGAGG
>JBIODY010000168.1:0-5605 GCA_044445505.1 Lysobacterales bacterium | reverse complement strand
TCGCGGCCCTTGTTGTCATGCCACCGCGGTCGCTCAGTGCACGGTGTCGTTCAGCACCTTGTACTTGTTCGCGCCATCCGCCTGCAGCCCCGTCTGCTGCAGATCCAGCGAACCGACCAGCCAGAAGCGGTACAGGTCGCGACCTTCACGTCGTACCACCGCAGCAGCGTCGCCGCGCGTGTAGATCACGTCGCCGCTGTGCAGTTTTGCCGGAGTGAGCGTTTCGGTGATCGGGTGGCCGTCGTTGAGACTCTTCTCCAATGCAACACGCGCCGCGCCGCCGGTCGCAGGTTCACGCACATCGAGCACCGTCGCGGCGTTGCTGAATTCGCGGCGCAGCACGCCTTCGCCGCGGATCGAAGCGATGACCTGGTAGCGATCGGGACCGAGCGGCTTCAATTCCGCACGGCGCAGGTCGAGATTGCCATCGAGCCAGTAGAGCGTCGGCCGCAGGCCCTCGCGGCGCACGACTGCGCGTACCGGCCCATCGACGTAGAGCGCGTCGCCCGACGTCAGCGCCGCCACCGGCAAGCTGCCTTCGGCGCTGCGGCCGCCGTTCAAGGACTGCTCGAACCGGCTGTGGATCGCGTCGACGTCGACGACCGCCGCAGCGGGCGCCGCTGGCGCACGTGCCGCAGCAGGCGCCGTCGGCGGAGCGACCGGAGCCGCTGCGACGACCGGCCTCGGAGTCACCGGCATCGGCGCGATCGGCGCTCCCGATGGCACCGGCACCGGCTTCTGTTCCAGCGCCGCGGCCTGCGCCGCCGCGGCCTGCTTCGCGGTTTCCTCGCGCGCCTTGCGTTCGGTCTCGGCGCGCGCAGCCTTCTTCTCCGCGTCAGCCTTGGCCAGCTCTGCCTTGGCGGCCTCGGCCTTCGCAGTTTCCGCGGCCTTGTCGTCGATGCGCACCAGCACGTTTTCGTAGAACCCGTCCTTCAGCACGATGTCCGCGTCGCCGCCGGCATGCACTTTTGCAGCGATCTTCGCGTGCCAATCCGCGGGTGCGGTGATGACCAGGCGGTTGCCCGACGCGGCGGCCTTGCGTCCGAGCGCAGCCAGCGTCGCGTCCGCCTTGCCGCTCAGGAAATTCGGACCGCTGATATCGGTGTTCTGCTGTGCGAACGCGGTGCCGGCGACCAGCGCACTGGCGAGGATCAGTTTCTTCAACATTTCACAAGCTCCGGTTTCCATGGTTCTCGATCGTGGTGGCGGCATGCACGAAGGGACCGCGCAGCGCCTGTCAAGCGCAGTGCGGGCCGCACCGGGAAGGACACCGGGCGGCGGCCTCGCTCCGCCATCGAATGGGTGCCCACGGGCAGCATGTTGAACTGTGCAGTATGGCATTCACGGGTGCGTTCGGCATGTGCCGTTCGCCACGGCCAGGGCGCTCCGCAGAGCTGGATGCCATCGTCGCCAGTGAACTCAGCCCCCCTTCGAGCCGCCATGGATGCCGCCCCGGGTCAGTGCGGCGGGGTCCAGCAGTTGCTCCAGCTTCTTGCGCGAAAGGCCGGTCGTCTCGAGGGCAACGTCGATGATCGGCCGGCCTTCCTTGTAGGCCTTCTTCGCGGTCGCCGCACCCTTGTCGTAACCGATCACCGAATTCAGCGCGGTGACCAGGATCGGATTGCGGGCCAGCGCCTGCCTGATCTTGTCCCCGCGCACCTTGAAGCCGGCGATCGCCTTGTCGGCCAGCAGGCGCGACGCGTTCGCGAGCAGTTCCACCGACTGCAACAGGTTCAGTGCGACCACCGGCAGCATCACGTTGAGCTGGAAGTTGCCGCTCTGGCCGGCGATCGTGATCGTTGCATCGTTGCCGATCACCTGTGCGCAGACCATTGCCATCGCTTCCGGGATCACCGGATTGACCTTGCCCGGCATGATCGACGAGCCCGGCTGCAACGCCGGCAGTTCGATCTCGCCGAGACCGGCGAGCGGACCCGAATTCATCCAGCGCAGATCGTTGGACATCTTCATCAGCGAACATGCCAGCGTCTTCAGCTGACCCGACAATTCCACCGCCGCATCCTGCGAGCTGATGCCTTCGAAATAGTTGTCGGCGGACTCGAATTTCACGCCGGTCATCTTCGTGAGCTCGGCGCAAATCCGCGGACCAAGTTGCGCATCCGCATTGATGCCGGTGCCGACCGCGGTGCCGCCTTGCGGCAGCTTGCGCATGCGCTTCAGCGCATCCTGCAGGCGCTCGATGCTGGAGCGGACCTGCGCCGACCAGCCGCCGAGCTCCTGACCGAACGTGACCGGCATCGCGTCCATCAGATGCGTGCGGCCGGTCTTGGCGACCTTCTTCAGCTCCCTGGCGCGCAGATCGAGTGTTTTCTTCAGGTGCAGCAGCGCGGGCAACAGCTTGTCGCTGACCGTCAACGCCGCGCTGACCTGGATCGCGGTCGGGATCACGTCGTTCGAGGACTGCCCGTTGTTGACGTCGTCGTTCGGATGCACCTTCGTTCCGGCGTTCGCGCAGACATGCGCGATCACCTCGTTCGCATTCATGTTCGACGAAGTGCCGGAACCGGTCTGGAACACGTCGATCGGAAACTGCGCATCGAACTCCCCGGCCGCGACGCGTTCGGCGGCCCTGCGGATCGCCTTGGCCGGGGCTTTCTTCAAGTGGCCCAGATCGGCATTCGCCTGCGCCGCTGCCGATTTGATCAATCCGAGCGCACGGATGAATTCGCGCGGCATGGTCAGTCCCGAGATCGGGAAGTTGTCGACCGCGCGCTGGGTCTGCGCGCCGTACAGCGCATCCGCCGGGACTTTCAGTTCGCCCATGCTGTCGCGTTCGATCCGGTACTGGCTCATGAGTCACCTGCTGAAAAAGACCGCGCGATTATAGCGGCCCGCGCGCGGGCACGAATGCAGCCGCCGCTCGCCCTGAGACATCGAAGGGTGAACGGCCTCGAGCGCCGCCGTTCATGGTCCGCCACGCACAGCACACCCCGTGCCGAGTCTCTCGAAGCATCACCACGAACGGCACTGAGGACTGCTAGAATCAGCAGCCGTCCCCACGCGCCCTGCGATGCTGCAGAACCTGCTCCATGTCGGTGCCGCGCTGCTGCTCGTGCTGCTCAACGGTTTCTTCGTCGCCGCCGAATTCGCGCTGGTCAAGCTGCGCCAGACCCAGGCTTCGACGCTCGCGACCAGCCACGGCTGGCGCGGCCGCATCCTCGGCAGCGTACACAGCCGTCTGGATGCCTATCTGTCCGCATGCCAGCTCGGCATCACCCTGGCGTCGCTGGCGCTCGGCTGGATCGGCGAACCGGCGTTCGCGCACCTGCTGGAGCCGGTGTTCGCGCGCATCGGCGTCGGCCCCGAGACGACCGCACTCGTCGCGCTGATACTCGCGTTCACGCTGATCTCGTACCTGCATATCGTCCTCGGCGAACTCGCGCCGAAATCGCTGGCGATCCGCAGACCCGAACGCGTCTCGCTGTGGACCGCGGCGCCGCTGTACGCGTTCTACTGGCTGATGTATCCGGCGATCCGGCTGCTCAATGCGAGCGCAAACCGGATGCTGAAGGCGTTCGGCCTCGATGCGGGCACGCACGGCGACGAGCACCACTATTCACGCGATGAACTGAAACTCATCATCCACGCCAAGCGTGCAAGCCGCGCCGGCGAGGAATACTCGATGATGAAGCACGCGCTCGACTTGCCCGAACTGGTCGTCGGCGACGTGCTGCGCACGCGCGACCAGCTCGAGAGCCTGCGCGAGGGCATGAACCTGGAGCAGGTACTCGGCCAGTTCCGCCGCACGCGTTACAGCCGCTACCCGTGGTTCGATGCAGCCGGAGACCAGGTGCGCGGCGTGCTGCACATGAAGGACCTGCTGCATGCGATCGCCGAGCACGGCACCGTCGCCGACATCGCCGCGCTGTTGCGTCCGCCGATCCTGCTGCCGCTGGCGACGCCGGTGCTCGCCGTGCTCAAGCGCTTCCGCGCCGGCGACACCCATCTCGCGCTCGGCGTCGAGGAATCCGGCCGCGTCGCCGGGTTCTTTACGCTCGAGGACGTCCTGGAAGTGCTGGTCGGCGACATCGAGGACGAGCATGCGCGCAGCCCCGGCGCGGCGCCCCGCATCGCACCGGGCAGCGACTTCACGATCTCTGGCGGTACCCCGATCTACAAGCTGGAACGCCTGCTCGAGCGCGACATCGACGCGCCGGCCGACGTGAATTCGGTCGGCGGCCTTATCATCCACCGTCTGGAACGCCTGCCGGTCGAGGGCGAGAGCCTGTCGTTCGACGGCTTCGACCTGACCGTGCGCACGATGCAGGGTGCCCGCGCCCAGGCGATCGTGGTCCATCCGAAAACCGCCGCCCTCGAGGAAGCACGATGAGCTCGACCCTGACCGCACTGTCGCCGCTGGATGGTCGCTACGCGGCGAAAACCGCGGCGTTGCGCCCGATCTTCAGTGAATTCGGCCTGATGCACCGGCGCGTGCTGGTCGAGCTGCACTGGCTGCTTGCGCTCGCCGGTGAGCCGAAGATCGGCGAGGTGCCGGCGCTCTCCCCGGGCGCACGCAGCGCCTTGCTCGCGATCGGCGAGACGTTTTCCGTGGACGATGCCGCGCGCATCAAGACGATCGAGCGCACGACGAACCACGACGTCAAGGCAGTCGAGTACTTCATCAAGGAAAAAGTCGCCGGCAATGCCGAGCTCGCCGCGGTCAGGGAGTTCATCCATTTCGCCTGCACCTCCGAGGACATCAACAACCTCGCCTACGCGCTGATGCTGCGCGATGCGCGCGACGACGTGCTGCTGCCGGCGCTGGACGACGTGATCGCGAAGCTGCGCGACATGGCGCACGCGCACGCGGCGCAGCCGATGCTCTCGCGCACGCACGGCCAGACTGCATCGCCGACCACGCTCGGCAAGGAAATCGCGAACGTCGTCGCACGCCTCGAACGCCAGCGCGCGCAGATTGCCGACGTCGGGATCAGCGGCAAGATCAACGGCGCAGTCGGCAACTACAACGCACATGCGATCGCGTATCCGGAAATCGACTGGCCCGCGTTCGCGAAAGCGTTCGTAGAAGGCCTCGGCCTGGTGTTCAACCCGTACACGACCCAGATCGAGCCGCACGACTGCATCGCCGAACTCGGCGACGCGATACGCCGCGCGAACACGATCCTGATCGACTTCGCGCGCGATGTCTGGGGCTACATCTCGCTGGGCTATTTCCGCCAGGTGCTGAAAGCCGGTGAAGTCGGCTCGTCGACGATGCCGCACAAGGTCAACCCGATCGATTTCGAGAACGCCGAAGGCAATTTCGGCCTCGCCAATGCGCTGTTCGAACATTTCAGCGCGAAGCTGCCGATCAGCCGCTGGCAACGCGACCTCACCGACTCCACCGTGCTGCGCGCGCTCGGCACCGCGTTCGGTCACACCCAGATCGCACTGGATGCACTCTCTCGCGGCCTCGGCAAACTTACCGCGAATCCGGAGCGCATAGCAGCCGACCTCGACGCCAGTTGGGAAGTCCTCGCCGAAGCGGTGCAGACCGTGATGCGCCGCCACGGCCTGCCCGAACCCTACGAGCAATTGAAGGCATTGACGCGTGGCCAGGGCATCACGCGCGAGGCGCTGCAGG
>JBIODY010000167.1:0-5623 GCA_044445505.1 Lysobacterales bacterium | reverse complement strand
TGGAATTTCTGCGTGCTGCCGGATGCGTCGAGTTTGCCGTGCGTCGCCAGCGGCTGCCCGACCAGATCGGCCGGCAATTCGACACCTTGCCAGTCCAGCGCGAGCTTCGCCGAGGGCGGTTCTGCATCGAGCTGCACTTCGCCATTCGCGTTCAGGCTGCCGGCGGCTTGCGGGCTCCTCAGGGTCAGCGCCTCGATCTTCAGCAGCCGCCCGTTCAGCGCGTAGCGCAGCGTATCGAGCTGCACGCGATGATCGTCGAGATCGACTTCGCCGCTGAGCGCACCGCGCGCCTTGTCGCCCGAGGCTTCGAGAGTCAGCGCGAGCGCGCTCAGCGCCGAATCCTTGCGTACGCGCCTCGGGTCGAAGCGTGGCAAGCGGAGGGTCGCGGTCCACGGCAGATCGCGCGATTGGGTGAGAGTCGCGATCACGCGCGCCGGTGTCGGCCCGGTCAACGCGAGATCGAGCCGCGCCTGCTTGCCGTTGCCGCTTGCGTTCAAGGTGCCGGCATATTCGGTGCCGGCGACCTTCCAGTGGAACGTCAGCTCGCCGCTGCCGGGATAACCAGCCAGGGCGGACACCGTGCCGTGCAGGTCGGCGCTGCCATCGGGCGAATGCAACGCGAGCGAGGTCAGCGCGATGCCGTCGTGCGTCCAGCGGCCGATGACGTCGAGCGTGTCGATCGCGAACAGGGGCTGCGCGTCGCTGCTGAATTTCGCCTGCATCAGCGTGAGCCGGTCCAGCACCACGTCGAGCGGCGCGGCGAGCGGGAATTCGCCGGACGGCTTCGATTCGGGTGGCGCGGGTACGCTGCTCAGCGCGACATCCAGCCCATCGAGCTGGAGGTGGGTCAGGTGCAGGCGCGACGACAACAGTTCCAGCGGCACGAACGCGATGATGGCGTGGCGTGCGCGCACGTCGATGCCGGCCGCGGCGTCGCGATAGCGCAGCTTGTCGAGCGTCACCGGGCCGGCCAGCGTGCCGGACGAAGTGCCGATCGTGAGCTTGCCGTCGGTCGCACCGATCGCGCGCGCCAGCGCGAACTGCAGGCCCGATTCGGTGCGCAGCAGCCAGAACGATAGCGCGACGACCAGCAACACGAGCACCCCGAACGCGATGCCGGTCCACTTCAGCAGGCGCGGCAAGGCGAAGCCCGAATTGCGCGCGCGTTCCGGTGAAGTCAAAGCCAAAGCCCTCCTCTTCAAGGGGAGGAGGGCAAGCGGCAGACGTGCGTTGCATATCCTCATAGATCCGGCCCGATCACGACATGCAGCTCGACACTGCTCGGGGCGTTCTGGTCATGCACCGGAAAACCGAGATCCGCCCGGACCATGCCGACCGGCGAGCGCCAGCGCACGCCGAAGCCGGCGCCGACTTTCTGCCGGTACGAACCGAAACCCGAAAACGCATCGCCGCTGTCGACGAAGGTCGCGATGCCCCAGTTCGGCTTGAAGTAGTACTCGTACTCGGCGCTGGCCACCGCGATGTTCTTGCCGCCGATGACGAGCTCCTGGCAGGTGCGTTGCGGACGCGCGGCGCAGCGGGCGAGCGCTGCCGGAACCTGGTCCTGCGGCAACGTGGGGCCGACCGTCTGGTAGGGGTAGCCGCGGATCGAACGGTCGCCGCCGGCGAAGAAGCGCAGCTCCGGCGGCAGCTTGTCGAAGTCGCCGACCTGGGTCGCGCCGAGCGAACCGCGTGCGATGAAGCGCGCATGCGCGCCGAGGCCGCGGATCCATTTCGCATCCGCGCTGGCCTGCGCGAAACTGGTGTCGGAGAGAAGTCCTTTCCGGCCGGCGCGCAGCGCGAAGGTCAGCGACCAGCCATCGCGCACGAAGACCGGGTCGTCCGCGCGCTTGCGCGCCAGCGAGGCCTCCGGGTAGAGCAGGGTCGTGCTGCCCTGGATGTTGGCGACCTCGAAGTTCCCGGTCAGGAACTTGAGGCCGAGCGTGCGCGTCCACTGGTGCCAGATCCGCGAGTCGGTGGCGGCGAGGCCGAACGTTCTCGAAGTGCTGGTATCGGTGTTCTCGTGGCGATACGTCGCGCCGAAATTGAAGCTGTGGTTGTCCGCTCCCGGCAGCGGGATCTGGTACAGCGCGAGCGCGGTCTTCAGGCGCGTCGCGACGATCGCCTCGGTCTTCAGCTTGTGGCCACGCGAATTGATCCAGCGCCGCTCGATCCCGGCGCGTACGCCGGGCCCGGTGTCGGTGCCGATGAAAACGCCAGCGGTATAGACCGTGCGCTTGGCCGGCGCGAGCATGACGCTGATCGGAACGATGCCGTCGTGCGCATGCTCGCTATCGGGTTGCACCTGCGCAACCGCGAAATAGTCCGCGTCGATCAGGCGCTGCTGCAGTGCGAGCACCTGTTCCTGCGTGTAGAAGTCGCCCTCGTGCCAGGGGATGTAGCGCTGCATGAACGCGTCGGGAAACTGGCCGCCCTCGAACCGGGTCGCGCCGAGCCTGTAGCGCGGGCCGACCTTCCAGGCCAGGTGCACTTCGGCGCTGTTCGCCGAACGCGTGACCGCGACCTGGTGAGTGATGAGTTCCGCGTCGAGGTAGCCACTGCCGAACAACGCAGCCTGGATCGCCGCCTTGCTCTTTTCGTAGGCGGCGTGATCCAGCGGCGCACCCCTGGCCGGCGCGAATGCGGCGAGCGCCTTCTGCACCCCGCGCTGGCCGTCGGCGTCGCCGTCGAGCGTGATGTCGAGCGTGGCGACCATGACCGGTTCGCCGGCCTTCACGTGCAGCATCGCGACGTAGTTGTCGCCGTCCTCCCTGAGTTCGCCGGTCACCTCGCTCGTGTAGTAGCCATACGGCTCGAGTGCGTTGCGCGCCTGCTCCGCGGCATGCTCGTAAAGGCGCCGCGCCTGCGCCGCACTGATCTCGCGCTGACCGTATTGCGCGGCTTCCAGGCTGGCGACGACCGCATCCTTGAGCGGACCCTCGACGCCATCGACTTCGGCGCTGATGTGCCCGGCGAAAACCTGGGTCGAGACGGCCAGCAGAACCATCGACACGCTGGACAGTACAAGGCGCTGGCCGAAGGATCGGTCGGTCGTTCGCATGTCCGCCGTTATAGCAGGAACGAGCTTGCCGGCATGTCGGGTACGCGCCCGGAGGGCCCGAATGCGAGCTTGTGTCGATGTCCCGACCGACATGTACAGGCCACCCTTGTCATTTACCGACAACGGCTTGCGCACTGCCTGCGCAAACGAGGGTGGCGCTCGCCGCGAAGCGACGCCCGCGTTGGCGCGCCGCTTGCAGGAAACCGGGTAACGATCGTCCGCGATTGCCATATTCACGTTGTACCGCCATGAAACATCTCGCCCTGGCTGGAATCAGCGCCAGCGAACGCGCCGAGCTGGTCAAGCTGTTCAGCCTCGGGCCACGCTCGCTCGCGCAGGGCTGGGCGTTGCGGGTGGCCGATACGGCAGTCGATCTGGTCCTCGTCGACCTCGACGACTTCGCCGGCCGCGTCGCGCGCGTGCGTGCGCTCGATGAAGGCGTTCGCTTCGCGGTCCTGGTGGACAGCGAAGCCGATCCGCCGGACGCGTCGCTGGTGCTGCGCCGACCGTTGACTGCGGCTGCGCTGGCCGAGCTGCTGAACGCCGCCGCGCGCACGCCACCGCCGCGTCGTGACGCGGAGGATTTCGCGGCGTCGGCGGCAATACCTGCCGCAAACGCGCTGCCCGTGCCCACCGATGAAACATCGTCAGAGCCGTCCACGCGCGCGCGTTTCGACGCGCCGCGCAGCGCGCGCCCGTGCAGCGATTTCGGTGCGCTGGTGCGCCGCGGTCCGTTGCTGATCGAACGCGCCGGCCTGCCTTCGCTGGCAATCGACCCGGTGCAGGGTGTGTACCACGCCGATGCGCCGTTGTCGGCGCTGGAACCGTATTTTCTCGATGTCCTGAAGGGTCGCGACTGCCACGTGCTCGGACCCGCCCGACTGACCGAGCTGCGTGCTGCAGGTGCCGGCCAGCCGCTCGCGCGCCTGCATTGGCTGGAGGTGCTGCTGCGCTCGAATGGTGTTCTTGCCGCGCATCTCGATCCGGGCGGCAGCTATCGCCTGCGACGCTGGTTGCCGTTCGACGGCGACTATCGGCGGTACTATCGGGTCGCCGCGGCGATGTTGCGGCCGGGGCGCCTCGAGCAGATCGCGCGCACGGCGCAGGCGCCGATGGAAGACGTGTTCGACATGGTCAACGCCTGCGACGCCATCGGCTCGCTCGAATGGACGCCGCGGCGTTCGCGCTACGCGGCGCCCGATGCAGTCGCCAGCACCGCGCTGCGAGACCGGCGGCAACTGCTCGCGGCCGCGCTGCTGGCGCGCTGAGCTGCGGCTGCGGTGTGATCAAGAACTGCCGCTTCCTGTTCGCGCGGATGCGGCGCGTCAGCGTGCGCCGTCGAAACCGTCCGCAAAGATCTTGTCAACGGTGCCGTAGCTGACCACGATGTTGTCGGCACCGAGATTCCAGCAGGCGTCGTAGGTGAAATCGTCGGGGCTGAGCACGAAGAAGCGGATGCCGTCGATGTTGTGCATCAGGTCCGTCCATGTGTAATTGAGCTCGGGCGGCGCGTTCAACACCCAGCCGGTCGGGACGCCGGTCGCCTCGCTCGGGATCGTGAAGCTCACCGAGGTCCATGGAAACGAAGTGCCGCCCGGCGAGGCAGGTCCGTCGGTCGTGTGTGCCTCGATCGTCGACGCGTCGGTGTGCGTGTCGATCAGCTCCAGCGTGAACATGCTCGGCAGGTCATAGACCGGATGGCAGGTGGTGACCGCGGATGTATCCAGCCGCTGCAGATCGATGCTGGCGGTGTGCAGTGTGCCGCTGTCGAGCGCCGCGCGCAGTGCGGTGCCCGCGGGCGGCAATGCGGTCAGGTTCGGATGATCGGAAAAATACGGTACGCCGCTGTCGAGCCACGCGCCGGGATTGCCGCCGTCAGGGACGATCGTGAACGCGCCGCCGCCGTTGTTGGTCCAGCCCCACTGGTTCGGATTGGTGTCTGACTCGAAATCGTCGACGACCTGGTCGGCGTACAGCGGTGCGGCAGTGGCGAGCAGGGCCAGGCCCATCATCATGCGATGCATGCGAATGTCTCCGTATCGTGGGAACAGTCGCCGAGAGTGCCGGGGCCGCCCGGCGGACGCGTTATGCAACCATTCCCGTTTGTTTTGTTTTGCATTATTGCCGCGACATCGACGGCGCAGGATCGGCGGGCGTCGCACGCCGTCGGCGGAATCCGCATCTGCGGGCCGGCTGGCGGCGCGATTCGCGGCGCGCCGCGAGCACGGGCCAGGCTTGCCCGCAGCGCAGGAATGACGCACGAGGCGTCGCCCCGGCGCACACCATGCGGGCCGTCGCAACGCCTGCGGGATCGCCGCTATGAAAGATGCAGTATCGGCAACAGTCCGATCAATCCGATGATGATCAGATAGATCGCGACGACGTAGTTCAGGAGGCGCGGCACGATCAGGATCAGGATGCCGGCGATCAGGGCGATTATCGGCTGCAGCGCGACATGGATGTTCATGGCGATCTCCTTGGTGGTCGGCGAAGGAGTCGCAAGGTAGCAGTTTCGCCGCGGCGGCGTGCGCGGTGCAGCCGGTTTGCGTTCAGCATCATTGC
>JBIODY010000166.1:0-5626 GCA_044445505.1 Lysobacterales bacterium | reverse complement strand
TTGCGCGCGATTCCGAACCTGACCCTGATCCGTCCCGGCGATGCGAACGAAACCGCGGTCGCCTGGCGCGTCGCACTGGAAACGCGCGACCGGCCAGTGCTGCTCGCATTGACCCGCCAGGGCGTGCCGACCCTGGATCGCTCGCGCTATGCGCCTGCCGAAGGCTTGCGCAAGGGCGCCTATGTGCTGTCCGATGCGGCCGGCGCCAAGCCCGAACTGATCCTGATTGCGAGCGGCTCCGAGCTCGGCCTGATCGTCGCGGCCGCGGAACGTCTGCAAAAGGATGGCGTTGCGGTGCGCTGCGTGTCGATGCCGAGCTGGGACCTGTTCGACGCATTGCCGCAAGCTGATCGCGATGCGGTGCTGTCGCCCGGCGTGCGTGCGCGCCTCGCGGTCGAGGCGGGTGCAACGCAGGGCTGGCACCGTTATGTCGGCGACGGCGGCGACGTGCTCGGCGTGGACCGGTTCGGCGCGTCCGCGCCGGGTCCCACCGTGTTGCGCGAGTACGGATTCACGGTCGACAACGTCTGTGCACGCGCCAAAGCATTGTTGAAACGCGGAGGTGGCTCCTCATGAGCGTGAAGTTCGAGGTCGGCGACCACGTGCGCTGGAATTCCGAAGCCGGCATGGTCAGCGGCACGATCATCCGCGTGCACACGCGCGACACCGACTACAAGGGCCACACGCGCCATTGCAGCGAGGCGGATCCGCAATACGAAATCAGGAGCGACAAGACCGATCACATCGCGATGCACAAGGGCGCGGTGCTGCACCGGATCAATTCGAAGGTCTGATCAAACCCGTCCTGGGTTTGATCAGACTCGCTCGCGTCCGGCGCAGGTCCGGACGCGGCTCCCCGAATCAATTGCTTCGCGCTCGATTCGCGTGCGAGCCATCCTTGGCTCGCGAAAACCTGATCAGGGCAGCTTGATCGCAGGACCACCGCCTCCATCTCGACACGATCGCGACCATCCTTCGGTCGTTGTGATCGAGAGGTATTTCCTGATGTCCATAGCGCCCAAGCCCCTGCCCATCCGCATCGATTTCGTGTCCGACGTGTCGTGTCCGTGGTGCGCGATTGGCCTGAATTCGCTCGAACAGGCAATCGCGCGTGTCGGCGACGAGGTGCACGTCGACATCCACTTCCAGCCCTTCGAACTGAATCCACAGATGCCGCCGCAAGGTCAGGACGCGACCGAGCACCTGGTGCAGAAATACGGCTCGACGCCGGAACAGCTCGAGCGCAACCGCGAAGCGATCCGCGCGCGCGGCGCCGAACTCGGTTTCGTGTTCAACCGGCGCGAACGTGTCTACAACACGTTCGACGCGCACCGTCTGCTGCACTGGGCCGCCATCGAAGGCGCCGACAGGGAGCACGCGCTCAAGCGCGCTCTTCTGCGCGCCTACTTCACTGACGGCGATGACGTTTCAGCGCGCGAAGTGCTGATACGACTCGCCGGCGAAGCGGATCTCGATGCCGCGCGCGCACGGCAGATCCTGGCATCCGACGAATACGCCGACGATGTGCGCGCGCAGGAACGCTTCTACACCGGGCGCGGCATCCACTCGGTACCCGCGGTGATCATCAACGACCGCCACCTGATTTCCGGCGGCCAGCCGGTCGAGGTGTTCGAGCAGGCGCTGCGGCAGATCGCGATGCAGGGGTAATGGCCGGCTGTTTTTGACGCCGCACCGGGAGGCAAGGTGGACGACGCGCCAGCGTCGTCGACTCTCGCGGCGCGGATCGTCGCGTCGGACCGAGGCCACGTCGCCGGCGCGTTCATTCCTTCTTGATCGCATGCCCGCCGAATTCGTTGCGCATCGCCGAGAGCAGCTTGTCCGCAAACGAATCGGTGTCGCGCGAACGCAGGCGTTCGATCAGCGAAGCGGTGATCACCGGCGCCGGCACGTCGAGGTCGATCGCCTCGGCGACGGTCCAACGGCCTTCGCCGGAATCGGCGACCCACGGCGCGATGCCGTCCATGCCCGGGTTCGTGGCCAGGGCGTTGGCGGTGAGGTCGAGCAGCCATGAACGCACCACGCTGCCGTAGCGCCAGATCTCGGCGATCTGGTGCAGGTCGAGCGCGAAATCCTTCTTGTGCCCGAGGATCGAGAGGCCTTCGGCATAGGCCTGCATCAGGCCGTACTCGATGCCGTTGTGGACCATCTTGGTGAAATGCCCCGAGCCGACCGGGCCGACCCGGCCCCAGCCCTGGTCCTTGCCGGGCGCGAGGGTTTCGAAGATCGGACGCAGACCCTCGACCGCGGCTGAATCGCCGCCGATCATCATGCTGTAGCCTTCGGCGAGACCCCACACGCCGCCGCTGGTGCCGCAATCGACGTACTGGATGCGCTTGTCCGCGCATGCCTTGGCGCGGCGCAGGGTGTCCTTGTAGTTCGAGTTGCCGCCGTCGATCACGGTGTCGCCTGCGCCGAGCAGCGGCAGCAGCGCCGTGACCGTGTCGTCGGTGATCTTGCCGGCCGGCACCATCATCCACAGCACGCGTGGCGCCTTCAGTTTCGCGACCAGGGCATCGAGTGCGGTCGCGGACTCGGCGCCATTGTCCTCGACCGCCTTGCGCGCCTCGGGCTTCGGATCGAAGCCGACCACGCGATGCCCGCCGTGCACGAGCCGCTGCGCCATGTTGGCGCCCATGCGGCCGAGACCGATCATGCCGAGTTCCATCGTGTTCGCTCCTGTGGTGGTTGTCATTGGGATTCGTCCGTCGATACCTCAGGACGAACGGTCAGGCCAGCCATCGATGATTCGCGGCTCACAGCCAGCCACCGCTGAATCCCGCACGATGCAAGCCATCGACGATGTACGGACAGCCGCGCATCAATCGCCACGGCAGGCCGCTGCTCTGGTTCTCGATCATCAGCAGGATCGGACCGAGATTGAGTCCGTAGTGCCACGGCGAAACCCAGCCGGCCGGCGAAGCGGGAACGCCGTCCCAGGTCGGGTTGAACGTCGCCCTGAAACCGTATTGATGCTGGTCGTGCAACTGCAGCGTATGCACGAAATGATGAATCGTCGGCAGCACGATCTCTGGCGCGAACGGCAACGATGCGACGACCGACCACGGCGCGAGAGTGCCATCGTCGACGCCGAACGGCGCGCCGCGGCCTTCGTAGTCGTAGAAGTGGCGTTCGACACCGTCGATCTTGCGCACATCGGGACCGGGCCCGTCGCTGGCGGTGATGCCCCATGCGTTCGCGCCGTAACCCTTGAAGCCGAGCGGATTCTCGATCGCATAGCGCTGCTGTACCAGGGTCGCGCGGCGGCTGTTCTCGAAATAGTCGATGCCCTTGCCGCGCAGGAACGCATCCTGTATGCCGCGAAAATCGATCCACACATGCGAGAGCTGGTGCGTGAACAGCGGCCCGCAGTACAGATAGTCGAGTCCGTAGCAGTGCTTCCATTGGTAGGTCGACGCCCACGCGGTGTAGCCTTCCGGCGGCAGCGGGTGCGTCGGCGAGCCGAGCGCGAGCACATACAGCAGCAGTGCCTCGTCGAAGCCTTCCCAGCGATACGGGATGAAACCGGTTTCCGGTCGCCAGCCGTGGCCAATCGTGCCGGTCTCGGTCTGCAGCCACGTCCAGTCGGCGCGCCGATAGAGAAAATCGGCGAGTTCGCGGATCTCGCGCTGTTCGGGTGTGTCTGCCTGGAAGTAAGCAGCTGCGGCGAGCATGCCGGCGAGCAGGAACGCGCTGTCGACCGTCGAGAGTTCGCACTGCCAGGCGCGGCGACCGCTGCGCAGGTCGAGGAAGTGGTAGTAGAAGCCGTGATGACCGGTCGCATCCGGCTGCGGCCCCTGCGCGCTGTCGCGGAAGAAACGCAAGGCTGCAAGCGTGCGTGCGATCGCTTCGGGTTCGCTGATCAGGCCATTCTCGACCGCGACCGGATACGCGGTCAGTGCGAGCCCGGTCGCGGCGATACTGGCGGGCCAGTCCGGTGCGGTCTTGTCGATGACCAGGCCATTCAGCGGATTCGCCTGGTCGTGAAAATACGCGAACGCCCTCTGCTGCATATGGCGCAGCTGGCGGGCTTCGGCGGACGGTTGTGAACGCATGCGAATCGCAACGATACAGCAGCGCACGCAGGAACCGAACCCCGGTCAGGCGCCCGGCTTGGTATTCGTTCTCATCATCAACCCGACCGACAGCAGCGCCGCCGCCGCGACGACGACGAGATTCCAGCCGCGCAGATTCGCCCAGGCGATATCCAGCGCCATGCCGGGGTCCATCTGCGCGAGCGTCGCGCGCATCGACAGCCCGAGCAGCGAGGCAATCTGCGCGACCGCCTGCAGGCAGAACGAATACACCGCGGCGAGCAGCACGCAGGCGGCTGCGATGCAGGCACCGGACCAGCGGCCGGCATAGCCGTGCGTGCGCAGCGCCCACGCGATCAGGATCGCGACGAGGAATGCGAAGCCGGCAAGATCGCCGCGGCTGTACAGCGACGCCAGGCACCACACCGCACCGCCGGCGAGCGCGCACATCAGCGCGGTCGCGATGCCGATCGCGCGCGGCCGTCGCGCGTTGGTCGTCGTTTCACGTTGCATCGCGCGTTGTACCTTCCCGGTGATCGCGTCGGGGGACGACGCGAAACGCACGATGATAGCGGCCAATGCCGCCGAGCGGAAAAGTGGCTCTGTTGAAACTTTCGTTCGCCCTGACGCACTTTGAAAATATCGACAAGTTCGCTTTTGCTTCCCCGCGAGGCGAGGGGAAGCTGTCCGGAGGGCTGATGGGGGCGCTTCTTGCCATGCGAGTCGGAATCAAGAGCGTCCCCATCCGCGTTACGTGCCGCTCCTGCGGCACGCCCTGCGATCCTGCCTTCGCAGTCTGCACCTTCCCCCGCGCAGGGGAAGGAAGAATTACCAGGACGCGCGTCGGCGTGTCACGCCAGCGTGTCGTCCTCGCGCAGCATCCACGCCTGCGGAAAATGGCGGAAGCCGATATGCGGGTAGTAGGCTTCCGCTGCGGGCGCTGCAAGCAGCAACAGCTTTGCCTGCGGCCTCGCGGCGCGGGTGCGCCGGATCAGTTCCTTGCCGATGCCGGCACGCTGGTGCGAGGCTCGTACCGCGAGATCGGCGAGGTAGGTGGTCCAGACGAAATCGGTCACACAACGCGAGATGCCGACCAGCAGATCGCCATCCCACGCTGTAACGGTGAGGTTCGCGTGTTCGAGCATCGCCGTGAAACGCAGGTCGTCGTCGATCGGGCGGCGCTCGCCGAGCGTGGAGGCGCGATAGAGGTCGCGCGCTTCTTCGAGTGCCGGACGATAGTCGTCGCGGTACGCGATCATCGGGACACTCCGTTGGTCGCGAGCAAGGCGAGCACCGAAGCAGGCAGCGGCGTGTCGGCGGCGATCCGCTCATCGGGCTGGGCGACGTCGTACACCTCGCGCCTCGGCACCACGCCGGCCCAGTGCGGAAGCGGGAAGTCGGCCGGGTTGTCCTTGACGCCACCGCTGCGGATCTTCGCGCTGGCGTCCTCGATTTCGAAACGCAGCACGCTGGTCGCCGCGAGTTCGCTGCGGTCGGGCGGTCGCGATTCGGCGGCGCGACCGGGAATCAACGCATCCACGATGCGCGCCATCGCAGCGGCTTTTTCGGCCTCG
>JBIODY010000165.1:0-5627 GCA_044445505.1 Lysobacterales bacterium | reverse complement strand
GTTGCCGCCGGCGTCCGCGTCGCCATGCCGCTGCATCTGGTCTTTGTCGGCGCGGCAGGCGACGCCGATATTGCCTGGCAGCTGCGCGCGCTGGTCGAACTCGGTGAAAATGCCGCGCTCGATGTCGTCGAGCATCACGTGGCTGCGAGTGCCAATGCGCATCTCGGCAACCTGGTCGCGCAGTATCGACTGGCGGCGGGCGCGCGGCTCGGGCTGGTGCAGATCCAGGATGCGGCGGATGCAACGACGCTGATCCGTCGCAACACGTTCCGCCTCGACCGCGACGCGGCGCTGTCGACGCACACGATCGAGGTCGGCGCGCAGACGATGCGCCACGATTTCATCGTCGATCTCGCCGGCCGCGGCGCACGCTTCGAATCGCGCGGCGTGTTCGCGTTGCGCGACCGCCAGCATGCGGACACCCATCTGGTCGTCGATCACAACGCACGCGACACCGCCAGCGACATCGTCTGGCGCGGCGTCGCCGACCAGCGCGCGCGCGGCGTGTTTCACGGTGCGATCACGGTCGCCGCCGGCGCCGACGGCGCAGACGCGCAGCTCAGCAACAACAACCTGCTGCTCTCGGCGCAAGCCGAGATCGATACCCAACCGGTGCTCGAGATCCATGCCGACGAAGTCAAGGCCGCGCATGGCGCGACGGTCGGTCAGCTCGACGAGCGCGTCTTGTTCTATCTGCGCTCGCGCGGGATTCCGCTCGATGCCGCGCGGCGGGTGCTGATCGGCGCGTTCTGCAGCGCGGTCCTTGCCGGCATCGCGCCGGACCCGCTGCGCCGGCACATCGAGGCGCTGCTGGCCGCGCGTCTCCCATTGATGGAGGCGACGCCATGAATGCGCGTCCGCATGGCGACGCGGCGATGCTGGATATCGAGCGCATCCGCGCCGACTTCCCGCTGCTCGCGCGCAGCGTGCACGACAAGCCGCTGGTGTATTTCGACAACGCGAACACCGCGCAGAAGCCGGCCGTCGTGATCGAGGCGGTCGATCGCTTCTACCGCGAGACGAACGCGAACGTCTCGCGCGCGGTGCACCAGCTCGGCGAGGAGGCGACCGCCGCATACGAGGCGACGCGTGACAAGCTCGCGCGCTTCATCAACGCGCCATCGCGCGACGAAATCGTGTTGACCAGCGGCACCACCCAGGCGATCAACCTGGTGGCGTACAGCTATGCGATGCCGCGACTCGGGCCTGGCGACGAGATCCTGGTCACGACGATGGAGCACCACGCCAACATCGTGCCGTGGCAGCTCGTCTGCGAACGGACCGGAGCGAAGCTCAAGGTCGCACCGATCGATCGGCGCGGCGAGCTTCTTGTCGAACGCTTTGTCGATCTGCTGACGCCGGGCGTGAAACTCGCGGCGGTTACCCACGTCTCGAACGTGCTCGGCACGATCAACCCGGTCGCCGAGCTTGCGCGTGCGACCCGCAAGCGCGGGATTCCGTTGCTGGTCGATGGCTCGCAGGCCGCACCGCATCTGCCAATCGACGTGCGTGCGCTCGGCTGCGATTTCTATACGGTGACCGGACACAAGCTGTTCGGCCCGACCGGCACCGGCGCGCTGTGGGCGCGCCGCGAGATCCTGCGCGGGATGCCGCCGTTTTTCGGCGGCGGCGAGATGATTCGCGAAGTGCGTTTCGAAAAGACCACCTATGCCGATCCGCCGCACCGTTTCGAGGCCGGCACGCCGAACATCGCCGGATTCGTGGGCCTGGGCGCTGCGATCGACTATGTCGAGGCGCTCGGACGGGAGCGCATTGCCGCCTGCGAGCACGAGCTTCGCGACTACATGGCGAGCGCGCTGGCAACCGTACCCGGCCTGCGCCTGTTCGGCGAGGCCGATCACAAGGTGGCGGTATTCTCGTTCCTGATCGACGGAGTGCACGCGCACGACCTGGCCACCCTGCTCGATCACGAGGGCATCGCGGTGCGCTCGGGCCATCACTGCGCGCACCCGTTGATGCAGTTCTATGGCGTGCCGGCGACGCTGCGGGCATCGCTTGCGTTCTACAACACGCGCGCCGAGATCGACCGCTTCGTCACCGCGATCGACAAGGTGCGCAGGTTGCTCGCATAGGGTGGTTGCACTCGTCAGTCCGCGGCGGCGTAATGCAGGCGCGGCCACGCAACCGGAGTCCGCATGAACGCAAACGCAGTATCGCTTCGCTGCGCATTTCGCGCGGCGACTCCGGCCGACGTCGATGCGATCGTCGTCCTGGTCGAATCCGCCTATCGCGGCGATGCCAGCCGACAGGGTTGGACCACCGAGGCGGACCTGCTCGACGGGCGGCGCACCGATGCGGCCGGGGTCGCCGGGCTGATCGGCAAAGCGGACGGCATCGTCCTGCTTGCCGAGTCGGGCGTACGGATGCTCGCCTGCGCGCATGTCGAGCGCATGCCGGTCGGCGAACGCGGCGCGGCAGCCTATTTCGGCATGTTCTCGGTGCGCCCGGGCCTGCAGGGTGGCGGCCTGGGCAGTGCCGTGCTCGCCGAGGCCGAGCGCATTGCGCGCGCGGACTGGCGCTGCGCCGAAATGCAGATGACCGTGATCTCGATCCGCGACGACCTGATCGCATGGTACGAGCGCCGGGGCTATCGTCGCACCGGCATCTACAAGCCGTTTCCTTATGGCGACGAACGCTTCGGCATTCCGAAACGCGACGACCTGCGCTTCGAGTTGCTGGTGAAACCGCTGTGAGCGGCTGGATTCGCGTCTGCACGACTGCCGAACTGCTGCCTGGCGAATATCGCAACGTGTACGACGGCGACACGCCGATCGCGGTATTCAATCTCGATGGCGAGCTTTACGCGATCGAGGATGTCTGCACCCACGATGGCGGCGAACTCACCGGTGGCCTCATCCAGGGCAACGAGATCGAATGTCCGCGCCACGGCGCGCGATTCGACATTCGCACCGGCGCGGTGCTGTGCCCGCCCGCCTACGAGCCAGTCGCGAAATTCCCGCTCAAGGTCGAGGAAGGCGTCGTCTATACGCGCGACGACCGCGACTGAGACGCGCGGGCGGCGTGAACGTCCGCGTCGGGGGGTGCGGGCGCGACGCCGGCAGCGGGGAAACGCAAGGTCACGCGCAGCCCGCGCGTACCCTCGCTCCATCCGAACACCAGCGCCGCGCGATGGCGTTCGGCGATGCGGCGCACGATCGCAAGGCCGAGCCCGGAGCCTTCGAGCGTCGTGCCCGGTGCGCGGAAAAAACGCTCGCCGAGGCGCGGCCACCATTGCGCATCGACGCCGGGGCCTGAATCCTCGACGACCAGCGCGATCGTGCACATTTCGGGAAGGACGGAAACCGTGACCGTGCCGTGCGTGCCGGCATAGTTGAGCGCGTTGTCGACCAGATTGACCAGCGCCTCGCGCAGCATCACCGGATCGCCTGCAATCAGCGCGCCGTGGGTCGGTCCGGCATAGCCGAGGTCGATCCGCGCGGAGAGCGCATCGGGTACGCGCTCACCGATGTAGTCGCGCGCGAGCAGCGCGAGATCGACGCTGCTGGTCGGCACGCCGTCGTCGTGCGACGTCTGTGCACGCGCGAGCATGAGCAATTGGCCCGCCGCTCGACCGGCGCCTGCGGACAGGCGTTCGACGTGCGCCAGCGCGTCGCGCACGCTGTCCGGGCGTGGATCGGCGAGCGCACGCTCGGCCTGCAGGCGCAAGCCGGCGAGCGGCGTGCGCAACTGGTGTGCGGCATCGGCGATGAAGCGTTCCTGCAGGTCGAGCAGGTCGCGCAGGCGCGCAAGCAGCGCGTCGATGGTGCGGGTCAGCGGGCGGATCTCGACCGGGACGATGCTCTGATCGAGCGCGGAAAGGTCGCGCGCGCGGCGCTCGGCGATCTGCTCGGTCAGCGGGTCGAGCAGGCGCAGTCCGCGGCTGACTCCGAACCAGACCAGGACCAGCACCAGCGCGATCAGCACCAGCACGATCGGCAGGGTCCCGGTCAGGATCTCGCGCGCGAGCGCGCGCCGCGCGCGCAGGGTTTCGGCGACCGACACGATCACGATGTCGCCGACATCGTCGCTGGCGATCCCGAGCGAGGCCATGCGCAGCGAATGTCCGTTGAGCGTGATCGACTCGAGTTGCGGCGGCGCGGCGATCGCCGGCAACGGATCCGGAGTGGGCAATTCGAGGTTGGACGCGAGCACGCCGTGCTGCACGCTGCGTATCGTGTAGAAGCTGGGATCGGCCGAGTCGTACTCCATCAGGATGCGCGCCTGCGGACTCAGTTCGCGGTGACCGGATTCGCTCTGGATCATGCGCTTGAGCGCGCGTGCGCCATCGAGCAGCGAGCGGTCGTAGTTGACGTTCGCGTAGTGCAGCGCGAACACGTAGATCAATACGCCGCTGGCGAGCCACGCCAGCGTCATCGGCACCGCAAGGATGGTCAGCAGGCGGCGGCGCAGGCTTGGCGGGCGCGCCGTCATCGTGTGGCCTCGTGGCGCGGCTGGCGCGCGACGGGGGTTCCGTTCGACCTAGCCATTGGCTGCTTCCAGCAGATATCCGAGGCCGCGCACGGTGCGGATGCGCACGCCGCTGCTGTCGAGCTTGCGACGCAGCCGGTACACCGCGATGTCGAGTCCGTTGTCGGTGAGCGTGGTGTCCCAGCTGCACAACGCCTCGATGAGTTGCTCGCGGCTGATCACGCGATCGAGTCGAGCCGCCAATGCCTCGAGCAGGCCGAATTCGCGCGGGGTCAATTCGAGGGGCGTGTCATCGAGATGCGCGCGTCGACGCGGCAGATCGATGCGCAGGCGACCGAGTTGCAGCTCGGGTACGCCCTGGGTCGTGCGCCGGCGCAGCAGTGCGCGCACCCGCGCCTCGAACTCGCGCAACGCAAACGGCTTCACCAGGTAGTCGTCGGCGCCGAGGTCGAGCGCGTGCACACGCTCTTCGAGATCTTCGCGCGCGGTCGCGACCAGTACCGGTACTGCATCGCTGCGCGAACGCAGGCGTCGCAGCAATTCGACGCCGTCGATGTCGGGCAGGCCGAGGTCGAGCACGATCAGGTCGTAGGGATGTTCGCGCAGCGCAAGGTCCGCCTGGCGGCCATTCGCGAGGTGATCGACGGCGTGGCCGGCGTTGGTCAGCGCTGCGCACATCGCGTCGGCGATCGCGGCGTCGTCTTCGATGACCAGTACGCGCATGGCAGGTTCGGTGATCCGGATTGGGGTATGAGGGCGCGCGACCGATCTGCCGCGCAACCAAGCGACGTTACACGCAGCGACGCGGGTATTGAAACCTCCGTTGTCGCGATGCCGGGGTCATTCGCGCGCGCAGATCGATCGGCCGCGGTCGCCCGGGCCCGCGCGACGCAGGCAGGCCGTTGTTTGACGCGCGGAAAGCATTTCGTTACTGTTGGAGTTGTTGCGAATCATTCTCACTTGCAATAATGTCAGCGAACGACCAAGAACCGGACATCGCTGCGGGCCGTGCAGGGTGCCCGGTTTTGTGTGCGCCGGAAAACGAACGGAGTGGAATCCATGCAATCAGCTTCTTTTGCCCTCGCCGCGATCGCGACAGGCGTGTTTGCGGCGACACCCGCGTACGCGGACGAGGCGGCGCTTGCCCGCGAACTGGCCGCGCTGCGCGCCGAGGTCGG
>JBIODY010000164.1:0-5667 GCA_044445505.1 Lysobacterales bacterium | reverse complement strand
GTCGATGTCGTCATGGGTCAGCTTGCCCCACTTCGCCTTGAGCTTGCCGGCCAGCTGTTTCCATTGGCCCTTGATCTTGTCTTCGTTCATTGGATTCTCCGATTGGATCAAACGAGATGCGAGGCAGATACACGCGCTCGCGCTTATTGCATCGACTTCAGGCCGCTAGCATCGACCTTCTTCACGCCCTTGATGCTCTTCGCCACGGCGACTGCTTTCTTGACCGCCACATCATTCGCCTGCGTACCGGTCAGCATGACGGTGCCATCGACGGTCTTGACCTCGATGTCCATGCTCTTCACGCCGTCCGTGGTCGCCAGCTCCGACTTCACCTTGGTCGTGATCCAGGTATCCGTCACCGGCTGGTCCGATTTCATGCTCATATCCTTGGCGCCGTTCGCTGTGCTCGGCGCCTGTGCGGCCGCGACCCCGGCGCAACCCAGCGCCAGCAGCGAAGCGAGCCCGAGCGTCGACATCGAAGAGAGTGGTGATTTCATTTGGCGTCTCCTGATTTGGAAAGGAAGCACCGGAAGCCGGCGCGACGGCCCGTGTTGGCCGTGTGCGAAAACCGTAGTTCGCCGGCGCAAACCCGAACGTGAACAACGAAAAATTGATGCGACCCTCCGTTCAGGAAACGCCTGCGAACCAATTTGCACTAGACTTGTGCAATGGTGCGAGAAGAAGCCGACCAACAGCCTGTCTCCGCCCGGTCCGCCACCTATGATTGGCCGCGATGGCCGGAGCACAGCGCGACGCCGATCGCGCTCCTCGATCACGAGCTGTGCCTGCAATCGGTCAATCCGGCCCTTCGCGACTGGCTGGCGGCAGGCCCGCGCAACTGGCGCGGCGTGGCGCTGGCCGAACTCGACGCCAAACCGCCGTTGCTGGTCGATGCAGGCACGCGCGCGTTGGCCGGGCAGCGGCGCGTCTGGCTGCGCGAGGCGCGCCTGCGCAGCGCGATCGGCGATCGCGTCGCGGATCTCGTGTTGACGCCGCTGGACGGGCACACCCTGATGCTCGAGGTGCAACCAGCGACGCCTGAACCCGGCGCCGGTTCGCGCCTGTCCGAGTCGCTGCGCGGTTTCGCGCACGAGATCCGCGGTCCGCTCACCGGCGTGCGCGGCGCGGCGCAGCTGCTGCAGCGTCGCGTCGATGTGCCGGAGCTGGCCGAACTTGCCGGCCTGATCATTACCGAGGTAGATCGCTTGTCCGCGCTCTCCGAACGCCTGTTGCATGCCGGAGCGAAGCCGCGTCTCGCGCGCACGAACGTGCACGAGATCATCGAGCGCGTGGCGGCACTGATTGCGGCGGATGCGACGCCGGCGCGGCTGCTCCGCGACTACGATCCGAGCCTGCCTGCGGTCAGCGTCGACGCGGACCGCCTGCAGCAGGCGCTGCTGAATCTCGCGCGCAACGCGATCGAAGCCGATGCGCGTGAACTCACCCTGCGCACGCGCGCCGAGCATGGCGCACGCATCGGCGGGCGTGTCGTGCGCCTGGCCCTGCGTATCGAGATCGCCGACGACGGCCGCGGCGTGCCGGCCGATCTTGCCGACAGCTTGTTCGAGCCGCTGGTCTCGGGACGCGCCGAAGGCAGCGGGCTCGGCCTCGCGATCGCGCGCGAGATCGCGCGCGAACATGGCGGCGAACTCAGTCACAGCAGCCGTCCCGGCGCGACCGTGTTCAGTCTTCTGCTGCCGGTGAGCGATTGAACGCCGCGGCGGCCAGCGTGATCTGGATCGTCGATGACGACCGCGCGGTGCGCTTCGTGCTCGCCGCGGCGCTGCGCGAATCGGGTTACCGGCCGCGCGAGTTCGGCGATGCCGAAAGCGCGCTCGCCGCACTCGCCGACGGCCCCCCGGCGGTTTTGTTCACCGACGTGCGCATGCCCGGCGCCAGCGGCCTGAAGCTGCTCGAACGCGTCGGCGCCTGTGAGCCGCGGCCCGCGGTGATCGTGATGAGCGCATTCACCGACGTCGCCTCGACCGCATCCGCATACCGGCTCGGCGCCTTCGACTACCTGCCCAAGCCGTTCGATCTCGACCAGGCGGTCGCCGCTGCGCGCCGCGCGCTGGCATCGGTGCACGTCACGACCCCGGTGGCGCCGCTGCCGGAGCAGGCCGACAACGAACTGATCGGACGCAGTCCGGCGATGCGCGAACTGTTTCGCGCGATCGGCCGCGTCGCCGCCAGCGGGCTCGGCGTCCTGATCACCGGTGAGACCGGCACCGGCAAGGAACTCGTCGCACGCGCGCTGCACCGCGAAAGCGCGCGCACCGCGCAGCGGTTCATCGCGCTCAATACCGCGGCGATCCCGGCCGAATTGCTGGAATCGGAACTGTTCGGCCACGAGGCCGGCGCGTTCACCGGTGCGCTGCGTCGGCACCCCGGGCGCTTCGAACAGGCCGCGGGCGGAAGCCTGTTTCTCGACGAGATCGGCGACATGCCGCTGGCGTTGCAGACGCGCCTGCTGCGCGTGCTCGCCGCCGGCGAGTTCTACCGCGTCGGCGGACGCGAGCTGATCCGCGCCGACGTGCGCGTGATCGCGGCAACCCACCAGGATCTCGAAGCGAAAGCCGAGCGCGGTGAATTCCGCAGCGACCTGCTGCACCGACTCGATGTCGTGCGCCTGCACGTGCCGGCGCTACGCGAACGCCGCGAGGACATTCCGCCGCTCGCCGAGCATTTCCTCGCGCGTGCAAGCGCGGTCAGCGGCGAGGCGAAACGCTATTCGCCGGCTGCGCTCGGCGTGCTGCGTGATCATGCGTGGCCCGGCAACGTGCGTCAGCTCGAGAATCTGTGCCGCCGGCTTGCGGTGCTCGCGCCGGGCCGCGAGATCGGAGTCGGCGATCTGCCCCACGCAATTGCCGGCGGCGCGCCGCGCGGCGACAGCGCGCCCTGGAGCGAAGCCCTGCGTCAATGGGCCGAGCAAAGGCTCGCGGCCGGCGCCGAGGAAATCCACACCGAGGCGCACGCCGAGTTCGAGCGCGTGCTGCTCGCCGCCGCGCTCGCCGCGCACGACGGACACCGCCAGCACGCCGCGAAGTCGCTCGGCCTCAGCCGCAACACGATGACGCGCAAGCTCGGCAGCTCGCGCAGGCGGCGGCGTTGAGACGCGTCGCGGCGCGCGCCTGCTACCATGCAAGATCTGCTCGTTGCTCCGCACCTATGGCCGATCTTTCGCTTGTCCAGGCTGCCTTGGCGTCGCCTACGCTGGCTGAGGCTGTCCCGTTCGCACTGACCCTGCGTCTCGCCGTCGGGGCTGGTGTGGTCTTCGACGTCGATGTGTCGCTGGACATCTTCGATGCAGTCGGTAGCGCGCTGAGTCATGCGCAACTGCGCGCTTCCGGCTGGGATGTGAGCTGGCTGCCGCGCGGCGAGTACGAGGTGCATGCGCTGGCCGCGCGCGCCGACCTGGCGCCCGGCCGCTACATCGCCCAGCTCGGGCTATGGCACCACGATGGCGGGGTGGCGACGAAGGTCGATGCGGTCGCGCTGCCGTTCGAAGTGATCGGGTCGGGCAGCGGCGTCGGGCCGTCCCTGTCGTGGCAGCTGGCGAGCCTGCCCGGCACGACGCCGATTGATGCCCTTTCCTGGAAGCGCGGCGCCGCGGACTGGTTTTTCAAGCATTTCGATCATGCCGCGCGCACCACGGCCGGTTATCTGCTCGGCGATTCGCCGCTGTTGAAGGGCCGCATCCTCGATGTCGGCTGCGGCGACGGCATCACCGATCTCGGCATCGCGTTGCGCTACAAGCCGCGTGAGCTGGTCGGCATCGATCCGTTCCGCGGTTACGAGCGCCTGCCGCAGATCCTGCGCGACGCGCGCCTGCCGCTCGATCGCCTGCCCGACGCGTTGCGCTTCCTGCCGGCCGATGCGAACGCGCTGCCGTTCGAGGACGATCATTTCGACGTGGTGATCTCGTGGGGCTCGCTCGAACACATCGCCGGCGGCTACGCGCAGGCGCTGGCCGAAATCCGCCGCGTGCTGCGCCCGGATGGATTGCTGATGGTGCATCCGGGACTGTTCTATTCGGACATCGGCAATCATCTCGGCGAATTCCGCTTCGCGCGCGAGGAGCCCTATGTGCATCTGAAACGCTCGCGCGAATGGTTGCGCGAACAGGTCCTCGCCAGCGAGCCGGACCGCATCGACCGCAGCGGGGATCATGCGACGCCGGCACAGTACTGGCAGTGGTTCACCGAGTTGAACCCGATCACGGTGGCCGGCTTCGAGCGCGAACTGCGCGCCGCGGGCTTCGAGCCGTGGCGGGTCGCGTTGCGCACGCACGATCGCGTCGACTACACGCCGGAGCTGCAGAACTACGCGTTCGTCGATCTCGCAGTCGGTGAATTGTATGTTTCGGCCCACAACCGCAAGCGTTGAATCGACGAGCTGATCATGTCCACTGCCGTGCATATCCGTGACGCAACCCGCGCCGACATTCCGTTCCTGGTCGAGGGCAACGCCGCGATGGCGCTGGAGACCGAGCACAAACAGCTGGACCGCGACGTGCTCCAGCGCGGCGTCGCGGCGGTCTTCGCCGATCCCGCGCGCGGCTTCTACCTGATCGCCGAATGCGATGACCGAGCGATCGGTTGCCTCATGGTCACCCGTGAATGGAGTGACTGGCGCGATGGCGACTGGTGGTGGTTGCAGAGCGTGTACGTAACCCCTGCGGCACGGCGCGGCGGCGTATTTCGCGCGCTGTATGCCGAGGTCGAACGCCGCGCACGCGTCGCCATCGGAGTGGTCGGATTGCGTTTGTATGTCGAGCGCGAGAACCGGCGCGCTCAGGCGACGTACTCTGCGCTGGGCATGGCCGAAACAGCCTATCGCGTCAACGAACGCCTGTTGGTCGCGCAGACCCCGCAAGAATCCACATGAGCGTCGCGCAGCCAGGTGAGGCCGCGCGCGATGCCTGGATGCTGTCGGTCGCACCACGGCTGCTGTCCCTGCTGCCGGTGCAGCATATCTACGCCGGTTGTCGGGCGTTCGCGCAGTGGGGAAACCTGTTCGCCGAGCCGACCGATGCCGCCGCCCGGGCGGCCCCGGCCTGTCTGCCGATCGCCGACGTGGCGCGGTTCCGGCGCGATGTGCGCACGCTCTGGCTGCTCGACGTCACCGACCTCTACGTGTCGCGTCGCAAACCGGTCGACTGGCTGCCGCCTGATCTGGCGATCCGCGGCGAATGGCCGCGCGGCAGCGGTTTCGTCGCGGTCACGTTCCACTACGGCACCGGCCTGTGGCTGTGCCGATCGTTGCGGCGCCACGCGCGCGGCAGCGTATTCGTCTCCGGCCGCTTCGAACGCGATGAGTTCGCGCAGCGCACGATCCGGCACCGCTACGGCATGCGACGCCTGGCCGAGGTCGAGCGTATCGGCGGTGAAGCGATCGCGTATCGCCCCGGGGTACGCGAAACATTGCTGGGCGCGCTGCGGCGGCGGGTGCCGGTGCTTGGACTCATCGACGTCCCGCCGCGACTGGCGCCGAACGGACAACACCCGGTGCGCCTGCTCGATCGGTCGGCGAGCCTGCCGGAAGGCCTGCTCGTCCTCGCGAGCGAGGCCGGTGTGCCGATCGTGCCATGCTGGGTCGAGATCGATTTCGCCAGCGGCCGCCGCACGCTGGTGATCGGCGAGGCGTGCGCACCGGAGCCCGTCGGGG
>JBIODY010000163.1:0-5705 GCA_044445505.1 Lysobacterales bacterium | reverse complement strand
GGCCTGATGCTCGGCATCCAGTTCATCGCGTCGCTGTCCGAATTCGGTGCGCAATCGCAGGTCGTGATCGCGGTCGCGAAATCGGTCACCCGCGAATTCGGCGCGCTGATCACCGCGATCCTGGTCGCCGGCCGGTCCGGTTCGGCGCTCGCCGCACGGATCGGTTCGATGAGCGTGTCGCAGGAAGTCGATGCACTCGCGGTGATCGGCATCGAGCCGGTGCGTTATCTGGTCGCGCCGGCCCTGATCGCGATGCTGGTCATGCTGCCGGCGTTGACGATCTTCGCGAACGCGGTCGCGATCTTCGGCGCGGCGCTGTATAGCGCGCCGGCGCTGAACGTGACTCCGACCGCGTATCTGCTGCAGACGCTGTCGCTGCTGTCGCCGGGTGACGTCTGGCAGGGCTTGGCCAAGAGCGTCGTGTTCGCGCTGCTGATCACGCTGATCGGTGTCAGCACCGGCTTCTCGGTAACCGGTGGCGCCGAAGGCGTCGGCCGCGCGACCACGCGTTCGGTGGTGCTGTCGATCTGCTGGATCATCGTCGTCGACATGGTTTTTTCGTTCTTCCTGAATCGATGAACCTCACCGCCTCGTCATCGCAGGTTTTCGCAGGAGCGGCTTCGGCCGCGATGCTTTTGTTCGATGTGCCTGCATTCGGGCGGGAAGCATCGCGGCTGAAACCACTCCTGCGGGCCCTGGGCAGGTGCTGACGTGAGCGTGCCGGCAGCGCCGCTGATCGAAGTCGAGCAACTCGAAGCCTGGTACGGCCGCAGACGTGTGCTGCACGGCATCGACTTCTCGGTCAACCCGGGCGAGATCCGCGTGATCATGGGTGGTTCGGGTTCCGGGAAAAGCACGCTTTTTCGCCATCTGCTCGGCCTGCAGCGGCCGGTCAGCGGCAGCGTCAAACTATTCGGCGTCGATCTCGGCGAGGCCAGCGAGCGCGAGTTGCTCGACGTGCGCAAGCGCATCGGCGTGTCGTTCCAGGGCGGTGCGTTGCTGACCTCATTGAGCGTCGGCGAGAACGTCGCGCTGCCGCTGCGCGAACACACCCGGCTCGACGAATCGACGATCCGCATCATGAGCCGGCTCAAGCTCGAGGTGGTCAACCTCGGCGGTTTCCAGGATCTGATGCCGAGCCAGCTTTCCGGCGGCATGGTCAAGCGCGCCGCGCTGGCGCGGGCGATCGTGATGGACCCGCGCCTGCTGTTCTTTGATGAACCCTCGGCTGGCCTCGATCCGGTCGTGTCGGCCGAGCTGGATGAACTGATCCTGCGCCTGCGCGATGCGCTGCGCATGACCATCGTCGTGGTCACCCACGAACTCGAAAGCGCGTTCAAGATCGCCGATACGATCACTGTGCTCGATGCCGGCGAGATCCTGCTGACCGGCACGGTCGCCGCGGTGCGCGCGTCCGCGAACGAGCGCATCCAGGACCTGCTGAACCGGCGGCCGCGCGAGGTGCAGGTCGATGCCGATGCGTACCTGAGGCGCCTCACCGAGGAGGAAGCCTGATAATGTCCGGAGCAGCACCCAGGGTATCGTCGTCCCGGCAAACGCCGGGATCCAGCGCCTCGGCAGACACTGAAGGCACCGGGTTCCGGCGTTCGCCGCAACGACGAGAGGGGCAGGCGTCGATCGGTCGGGACTTTCAGTGAAGCACGACACCATCAACTACACGCTGGTCGGAGCCGTCGTCGTCGGCGCGCTCGTGCTGCTGCTGGTCGGCCTCGCGCTGATCACCGGGCGCACCGTCGCCAGCGACGACTACATCGTGCGCTATCGCAATGTGACCGGCCTGCGCTACGGCGCGCCGGTGTTCTACCAAGGCTATCGCATCGGCGCGGTCGGCAAGGTGACTCCGGAGCGCGACGCGAACGGCACCCGCTACAAGGTCACGCTGGCGATCCGCCACGACTGGCCGATCCCGACCGACAGCCCGGCGCGCCTGCAGTCGAGCGGGTTGCTCGCCGACGTCTCGATCGGCATCCGCGAGGGCACCAGCCACGAAATGCTCAAACCCGGCGGCGAGCTCAGGGGCGTGGAGGGCGCCGACATCTTCGCGGCGATGAACGAACTCGCCGGCGAGGTCAGCACGCTGACGCGCACCCAGATCTCGCCGCTGATCCAGACCCTGTCGCAGCGCGTCGATTCGATCACCGGCACGATCGACAAGTCCGCGCCGATCGTGCTGGACCAGACACGCGCGCTGCTGGAGCGCATGAATCGTGCCTCCGACGCGCTCAACGACGTGCTGAAACCCGAGAACCGTGCCGCGGTCGGCGCGATCCTCGGCGAGGTCAAGGGCCTCAGCAGCGAACTGCGCAAGACCCGTGGCACGCTGGACAAGGCACTCGGCGACCTCGCCGGCATTGCGAACGACAATCGCGCCGACGTGCGCCGTTCGGTGCGTGATCTTTCCAGCGTGCTGGAGGACCTGTCGAGCCGGATGGACGTGATCACCCATCATCTGGAATCCTCGAGTCGCAATCTCGACGAGTTCAGCCGCGAGATCCGCGCCCATCCGAACCGGCTGATCCTCGCGCCGAAGGCCGATGCCTTGCAGGAGGAACCGCAATGATGTTCCCGCGCGCGATCGCGTCGGCGCTGTGCATCCTCGTCGCGCTCACCGGCTGCAGCGCGCCGACGGTGCCGGATTTCACCTATTTCCGCCTGCCGCCCGCGCAACCGGTGGAGCCGGCGGGTACGCCGCTGTTCCGCGATGCGATCGTCGTCGAGGCGTTCGGCGCGGACGGCCTGTATGCGGACCAGGCGCTCGTCTACGCGCTCGCTCCCGACGCGCAGCAGTTGCGCCAGTACCACTACCAGCTGTGGACCGATCCGCCGACGCGCATCCTGCAGCGGCGCCTGATCGCGCGGTTACGCGAGGCGCATGTCGCGGCGCAGGTTACCGACGAGCTGCCAGCCAGCCAGCCGGCGATCCGTGTGCGCGGGATCATCCTGCGCTTCGATCGCGTGCCGACCGCGGCAGGCGGGTACAGCGCGGTCGTCGCGCTGAAGCTGCGCGCCGACGGTGTCGACGGTGCGCCGATCATCGACGACTACTATCGTGCGGATGTTCCTGCCGTCGGCAACGAGCTGAAGGCGACCGTCGAGGCCTATGGCAACGCGCTCGATACGATGTTCGCGAAGTTCGATGCGGATCTGCGTGGCCGGTCGGGACACGCACATGCGCGATGAGCTGAGCCTGCGCCGACTCGGCGAGATCGGCATCGACGTGTACTGGCCGCGCACCCGCGGCGCGCTGCCGGGGACTGCTCGGCGCGCACGCACCGTGGTGCCCCTGCCCGCCGCGATGCGCGCGGCAGCGGCACGGCCGGGCGAGGACGCGACACCCGCGCCGCTCCGCTTCCTGCTGCTCGCCGAAGCCACCTCGCCACGTGAACACGCGCTGCTCGCGGACATCGTTCGCGCGTTGACCTCGGAGTGCAGCGCGTGCGCGCACGCCGCGGTGCCCGACGAGGTTGCGTTGACGGACGCGACCGCGCTCGTCGTGTTCGGCGAAGCGCGCGCACGCGGCGTGGGCGCGCTGTTGTCGGCGCACCGCCAGCGCGAGATCGGTTGGGTCGTCACCGGCGAGCTCGGCTCGATCGCCGCGGAAGCCACCGCCAAGCGCGTGTTGTGGAGCGAACTGAAGCGCGCATTGCGCCCGCGCTAAGGGCCTGGGGCGCAGCCGCACGTCGGGCGGCGCGATGCGCGGTGCTGCCGTCGCATCGTTTCGTGGTTTCGTGGCAAGATGAAGCCGGATCCCGGGATGCGCCGGGATGAAGATCGGCGGATCGTAACGTGGTCGCAATCCTGAAGCCCAAACCAGCGGAATTTCGCAGGATGCAGGCAGACGATCTGGACCGGGTCGCCGCTATCGAGGCCTCTGCCTACGAATATCCGTGGAGCCGCGCGATCCTCCACGATTGCCTGCGCGCCGACTACGAATGCTGCGTGCTGGTGCGTGACGAAACGATCGTCGGTTACGGCGTACTGTCCACTGGCGCGAATGAGGCACACATCCTCAACGTCTGCGTCGAATCGGACGAACGCCGCAACGGCCACGGCCGGCGCATCGTCAAGCGCCTGCTCGACATGGCGCGTTGGCATCGCAGCGAGCGCGTGTTCCTCGAGGTGCGCCCGTCCAATCCGCACGCGATCGCGTTGTACGAGTCGATCGGCTTCAACGAGTTCGGTCGCCGCCCGAACTACTACCCGTCGAAGCGTGGCCGCGAGGACGCGCTGGTGATGGCGATGGAACTGTTGCCGGAGCAGCCGGCCGGCTGAGCGCGGCGTCGCGCCCGCATGGCGCGTCGTCGCTTCGGGGCAGTTCCTCAGTTCGTCGGCGTGCCGTGAGCGCGACCGGCCGCCGTGCTGTCCAGGCTGTGCGTCGCGGACTTCCACGTTTCGGTCCAGCTTCCGATCTCGGCCGCCGTGACCGGAGTATCGCGCATCACCGAATCGACGAAGCCGGCGAACTCCGCGGGAAAACGGTCGTGGATGTGCAGCCACAATGCACGGAAGCCGGGGGTCGAACTCTGCGAACGCAGGTGGCCGAGGATCGAGGCGTACTGGTCTTCGCCGAGCATGCCGTCGCGATGCTGGTAGTAGCTGTCCTCGAAATGCAGGAACAGCGGATACATGCTCCACAGGTAGCGATGGCATTCGGTCACGCTCAGGGTCGGATCGCCGGCGTGACCGCGCAGGATCAGCGGCGCGGTGTCCCCCTGCGCGATGTATTGCAGCCACGCGCCGACCTGTTCGGAGCGGCCGCGGTCCATTTTCGAGCGCTGATGCAGCGCGCCCTGGCGCACCTGCAGGGCGAGATAGACCAGCGAGACCAGAACCGCGAGGCTGCTGATCACGCTGGCGAGGTTGACGAGCGTCGAAATATCCATGCGCGGGTCGATGGCAAGCCGAGGCGGGAGAGCTTACATGTGCGCGAGCCGCGCGGCCTGCTCGCGCAATCCCGCCAGGGTCGAGCTGAAGTCGGAAAGGCGTTGCCGCTCCTGATCGACCACCGCCGGCGGCGTCTTCCCGCCGAAGTTCGCGAGCTTGGCATTGCACTTCGTGATCTCGCCGTCGATGCGCTTGATCTCCTTGTCGAGACGCAGCTTCTCGGCGCCGAGGTCGATCAGGCCGGCGAGCGGGATCAGCAACTTCAGCTCGCCGACGATCGCCGCGGCCGACGCCGGTTCCGTCTCGCCGTTGTCGAGCCAGCGCTGCGATTCGGTGCGAGCGAGGAACGCGATCTGCGCGCCGAACTTCTGCGTGCGCACGCGATCGGTCGCGTTGCCATTCACGAACAGCAGCGGGATCGTCTTGCCCGGCGCGATGTTCATCTCGCTGCGGATGCGGCGGATCTGGCCGAGCACGGCCTTCAGCCATTCGATCTCGGCGCTGGCGGCGTCGTCGGTCGCGAAGTCCGTTGCGCGTGGATAGGCGCACTGCGAGATGCTCTGCATTGAAGAGTCCGGCATGGATGCCGGTGTGTTCTTCGCGCTCAGGGAGGAGCGCATGGGTTCAGCAGAGTCCGGCATGGATGCCGATGTGTTCTTCGCGATCACGGAGGATCGCCTGAATGCGGGAGCGACTTCCTCGCTCCAGATTTCCTCGGTGATGAACGGCATGATCGGATGCAGCGCTCGCAGCACCGCTTCGAGCACGACCAGCAGCGTGCCGCGCGTCGAGTCGGCCGC
>JBIODY010000162.1:0-5712 GCA_044445505.1 Lysobacterales bacterium | reverse complement strand
CGGCATGGTACTGGCGCCGCTCGGAATGGCCGACGAGGACGCAGCTGCAACCGATCTCCTTGAGCATCGCGCCCGCGACGTCGCCGGTGTAGGCGCCCTGCGCATGTTCGCTGAGGTCCTGCGCACCGAATGCGATCGCCGACCCGCGATGCGACGCGATCAGGCCGTCGAGATACGGAAACGGCGGCAGCACGGCAACGTCGACGCCGATCGGCAACGCAGCAGCGACAGCGTCGACCAGACCGCCGGCCATCGCACGCGAACCGTGCATCTTCCAGTTTCCGGCGACCAGCGGACGGCGCATGGCGAATCGCCTGCGAACAAGGGGCCGCAAGAATAGCGGTCGACCACGCAGGCGACAACCGCCGCAGGCATTGCCATGCGTGCATGTACCCCGCCCGCCGCAACCTCGTCCGACCCGCTGGATTGAACCGCGTCACTTATTGCAGGCGTACCGCGATGCGCCCCGCGGCGACGTCGGCACTGACGTCATCGAAGTGTCCGTCGCGCCAGCGCAGGAAACGCATTGCCGCGACGTCGCGCGGATCGGCGCTCTGCGGCGGCGCCAGATACGCGATCTGCAGATCGCCGACTCGCCGCCACGGAACCGTGTGGCCGTCGGCGACCAGCGGAATCCATGGCGCGGCATCGGCCGCATCGACCGGCGCCGCAAGCAGATGGAACCAGGTCACGTAGTTCGCATGGAACCAGCAGTGCTCCACGCGCGCGGGATCCGGGCTGAGCGCCTTGATCACCGAATCCATCGACACATAGACACCCCACTCCGGGGCCGGCTCGACATCGAGAAACACGACGTGACACGGAACCGGCGGCAGATCCAGCCGCGCCACCGCAGCGCCCGCTTCGCGCGCGACCACCGAGATCGCCAACGAACGCTGCGCGAACTGTTGCGCGCTGTCGCGGGATGCGCTCGCCATGGCGAGCAACGCGAGCATCAGCGCGAGACCCGCGAGCCCGCGTACCCTGATCGAAGCGCCGCTCCAGATACCCGCCAACGGCGCTGCGAGCGCGATCGCCGCACCGGCGATGCAGAGATAATAGAGCCGCGACTGCATCGCGGTTTCGATCGCAGAGGCGCCGGCCTGCAGTGGCGAAGCGTTCAAGGCCGAGACCGGCGCCTGCAACAACGCCGGCAACAGCAGCAGGCAGAGTCCGCATGCCAGCAAGTCGCCCTGCCCGCTCACCGCGAGGCGCGCATGCCGGAACGCGAACATGCCAACCACAACCGCGAGCGCGGCCCCGAATGCGATGCGATGCAGCGCGTCGAGTCGCGCCCAGAACGAAAAATAGCCGGGCGCCTGTCCGGCCCAGTCCAGCAGACCCTTGGCAATCGCGTCGCCGACCGGCAGCGCGCCGGTCAATCCGCTCGACGGCGTGCCGAGTACGAGCCAGCGCCAGCCGAGGTAGATCGCCGCGCACACGACTGCCAGCGCGACCGCGCGCAGAGCCTGCGCACGATGCACGCGCTCGGCCCGGGCCCAACGCAGCCAGAGCAGGGCCATGGCCGCGATCGCGACCAACCCGACCTCCTTCGAGAGCATTGCCGCGAGTGCCGCGCCGAGCGCGCACCACAAGGCGCAAGGGCGCCGCCGCTGGCGATACGCGATTGCAGCCTGCAAGGCGAGCAGGACGAACAGTGCCGCAAGCAGATCGAAGCGCGCCGACCACCACAGCGCAGTACCGATGACAGCCGGGTGCAACGCGAACAGCAACGTGCACAGCACGGCGGGCGCGAGAGCGATCCCGGCTCGCCGCAGCAGCCCGAACAGGGCCAGACTCACGCCGGCATGCAGCGCCAGGTCGGCGATCGCATGCGCCTCGTAGCCGGTGCCGAAGAGCCTCGCGCACAACCACATCGAGGCGAAGCCGAGCGGACGGAACACCGAGCCCGGCACCGGGAAATGGTCGCGCACAAACAGCGGCCACGGCGAGCCGACGAGGCGCGCGAACGCAAGCTGGAAATAGTCGTCGCGCCCCCAGAAGCCGTGTATGCCGGGCCAGTACACGAGTGCGACCGCGGCAGCGATCACGAATGCAGCCGCACAGCTTCGCCACGCCGGACCGAGGGCGGAGGGTGGCGAGCTGATCGACACGAGGCGTTTCATCACGGTTCCGCAGTCATTGCCTTCTCCCTCCGGGATCGAAGCCGCCTCAAGCGGTTGAGGGTGGCGCGGAGCGCCGGATGAGGGTTCGGGGCTTCACGTTCGCGCCGAACCCTCGCCCAAACCCCTCTCCCGGCGGGAGAGCGGCTCACCAAATGAGCTTCGCCGCTAATCAGAAATCAACTTGATCTCGCGCAGCCGCTGCTGCAGATACTCGTGCGCGGTGATCGACTGCGGATGACGGCTCGGATTCGCCGCGTCGACGCACCCGGGCAGGACATCGATCAGGAAATCCGGATTCGGATGCAGGAAGAACGGTACCGAGTAACGCGGCTGGCGGGCATTCTCGCCCGGTGGGTTGACCACGCGATGTGTCGTCGACGGATAGACGTGATTGGTCAGGCGCTGCAGCATGTCGCCGATGTTGACGACGATGGTATCGGCATCCGCGGTGAACGGCACCCACTCGCCCGCGTGCGAGCGTACTTGCAGACCCTGCGCGCTGGCGCCGACCAGCAGGGTAATCAGGTTGATGTCCTCGTGCGCGCCGGCACGCACGTTCGGAATGTCCGGCGACACGATCGGCGGATAGTGGATCGGGCGCAGGATCGAATTGCCGAAGTCGGTCTTGTCGTCGAAGTACGCTTCCGGCAGATCGATATGCAGCGCGAGCGCGCGAAGCACGCGCGATCCGAGCGCATCGAGCGCTTCGTACAGTCCATAGCCGAATTCGCGAAACGTCGGCACCTCGACCGGCCACAGGTTCGGCGCCATCACGTCCGCGTATCTCGAATCGCGCGGAATCTCGCGGCCGACGTGCCAGAACTCCTTGAGATCGGGATAGCGCGAGTCCTTCGCGGTCTCGACACCGAACGGCGTGTAGCCGCGCGCACCGCCGCCGCCCTCGACGTGGTACTGCATCTTGACGTCGCCCGGCAATGCGAAGAACCGCTGAAACGCAGCGTAAGCGCCGTCGATCAGCGGCTGGGCAATGCCATGGCCGCGGATGCCGGCGAAACCCCATTCCCGATACGCCGCGCCGAGCTCGGCGACAAACGCGGGCCGATCGTTTTCGTAGCGGCGGATGTCGAGGGTGGGAATGCGTGTGGCCATGACTCAGGCGCTTCTCGCGGCGGTCGACCTCACAGTGTCCGCGAGCTCCGCCGCAAGCCGCGCGACCAGCGCCTCGTCACCGGCTTCGACGGTGACCCGCACCAGCGGCTCGGTGCCGGACGGACGCAGCACGACACGGCCCTGGCCTTCGAGCGCGGCGCGCACGCGTTCGAACACGCGCTGCACGTCCGCATCCTTGACCAGAGCGGCGGCATTGCCCGCGACGCGAATGTTCACGGTAGTCTGCGCGACCTTGCGCATGCCCGCCACTGCCTCATCGAGGCGCTGGCGATTGCGCGCGAGCGCGTCGAGCACCTGCAGCGCGCTTACGATCGCATCGCCGCTGCTGGCACGGTCGAGCGTCAGGATATGTCCCGATGTCTCGCCGCCGAGCACGCCGCCGTGCTGCTTGAGTTGCTGCACTACATAGCGATCGCCGACGTTCGCGCGCAGGAACGGCACGCCGAGCTCGCGCATCGCGCGCTCGAGGCCGTAGTTGCTCATCAGGGTGCCGACCAGCGGACCGTGCAGGCGGCCGCTCGTGTGCCAGTCGTTCGCCAGCACGTAGAGCAACTGGTCGCCGTCGACGAGCGCGCCATCGCGATCGATCATCTGCACGCGATCGCCATCGCCGTCGAACGCGATGCCGAGATCGGCTCCGGCAGCCACGACCGCACGCGACAGCGCTTGCGGGTGGGTCGTGCCGACCTCGCGATTGATGTTGAGGCCATCCGGCTGATTGCCGATCGCGGTCACCGTCGCGCCGAGTTCGGCAAAAACGAGCGGCGCGATCTGGTAGGTCGCGCCATGCGCACAATCGAGCACGACCGACAGACCGCGCAGATCGAGCGACGCCGGCACGGTCGACTTGCAGAACTCCGCGTAGCGCACCGCGGCATCGCGGATGCGCACGACCTTGCCGATCGCCTCCGAGGCAACCGTCGTGAAGGGAGCGTCCAGTTCGGCCTCGATCGCGTGTTCGAGCACATCGTCGAGCTTCTCGCCGGACGCCGAGAAGAACTTGATGCCGTTGTCCTGGTGCGGATTGTGCGAGGCGCTGATCACGATGCCGGCGCTGGCGCGCAGGCTGCGCGTGAGGTGCGCGACCGCCGGCGTCGGCATCGGGCCGAGCAGGCTCACGTCGGCGCCGGCCGATACCAGGCCGGCCTCCAGCGCGGACTCGAACATGTAGCCGGACACGCGGGTGTCCTTGCCGATGACGACATTCACCTTGCCGTTCGCCGCTGCGAGCACACTGCCGACGGCACGGCCGAGCCTCAGCATGAATTCGGCGGTGATCGGCCACTCGCCAACGTGACCGCGGATGCCGTCGGTGCCGAAGTAGCGCTTCGCGCTCATGCCGGAAAGAAATCGGAGCGGCGCGAAAATGATGCGCTCGCTTCCCCTGCGCAGCGGGGGAAGCTGCCCGAGGGGCTGAAGGGGGCACTTCTGAATTTGCGCAGAGCCAGGACCGAGTGCGCCCATCCGGCTTCGCCTTCCCTCACTGCGCAGGGGAAGGAAAAGCGCCGATCCAGCGCTCGACCTGCTCTCACTCTCAGTCGCCCATCTGTTTCTGGCGGTGCTCCCAGCGTTCCTGCGCATCGAGACTGAGCGTCGCGATCGGGCGTGCCTCCAGGCGATCGATGCCGATTTCCTCGTCGGTCTCCTCGCAGAAACCGTAGCGGCCTTCCTCGATGCGCTTCAGCCCCTTGTCGATCTTCGCGATCAGCTTGCGGTAGCGGTCGCGGGTCCGCAGCTCCAGCGAGTTCTCGGTCTCGCGCGTCGCGCGTTCCGCTTCGTCGCCGACATCGCGCACTTCGTCGCGCAGGCTTTCGATGGTCTGGCGGCTCTCCTCGACGAGTTCCTCGCGCCACTTCGACAGCTTGCTGCGGAAATACTGCAGCTGGCGCGGACTCATGTATTCCTCTTTCGGACCCGGCTTGTAACCTCTCGGAAGATCGATATGGACCGTCGTCGGCAATGCGTAGCGGCCATCCTGCATGGTCACGTTGTTGTCCGAAGGCGGCGGTACGGCACGCGCGCGCTTGCCTTTCGGTGCTGCAATCGTTTCGGGCTTGCTGGTACTCACGAATTTCCTGGATTGTTCTGCGTTGCTGGAGGATTTCGGTTTCGCCGGCGCGCCCTTGCCGGGCGCGACCGGTTTCGCCGCGTGCGCCTTGCCGGCGGCAAGCGGTCTCGACGGCTGCGGGCGCGCTGCCTTCTTCGCGGCTTTCGCAGGAATGCCTTTCTTTACGCGAGCCTTGTTCGCGGCCGCTTTCGGACCGGCTGCTTTCTTCGCAGCGACCTTGGCTGGCGCCTTCTTCGCAATCAGCGGCTTCGCCGGCTTCTTCGCGACGCCCGCCTTCGCCTTCGGTCTGGCCGTCGACTTGCGCGACATGGCCGCAGCGCGAGCGACGGGCTTCGCACGGGTCGGCGCCTTCGCCATCTTCCTGACGCTGACGGGTTTCTTTTTGCT
>JBIODY010000161.1:0-5713 GCA_044445505.1 Lysobacterales bacterium | reverse complement strand
GCAAAAGCTGCTTTTCGTACCAGCCAAGCCTGGCTCGCAGTCGGCTTCTGCAAATTCATTCAATAGTGAAACGTTACAGCGCGTCGAAACCATAAGCGCGCAAGATCGCCTGTTCCGGCGCGCTGCGCAACCGATCGAGCAACGCGCGCGCGGTCGGCGAGTCGTGGCCGGCGACGATCGCAGCCGGGTACACGATCGGTGCATGGGTCGCATCCGGGAACGTGGCGACGATGCGCACGGCGGGTTCCGACGCCGCATCGGAGCGATAGACGATGCCGAGCGGCGCCTCGCCGCGCGCGACGAAGTTCAGCGCCGCGCGCACGTTGTCAGCCGCAACGATGCGCGATTCGATGCTGCTCCAGACGCCGAGCGTCGTCAGCGCGGCCTTCGCGTATTTGCCGGCCGGAACGCTGTTCGGCTCGGCCAGCGCGAGGCGGCCATCGTTGCCCAGCGCGCCGATGAGATCGAAGCCCGGCACGATCGCGAGCCGCGTCGTGTTGTCCTTCGGTGCGACCAGCACCAACGTATTGCCGACGAGATCCGCGCGCGTGCCGGCGACGATCAGGTGGCGCGCGGAGAGCCAGTCCATCCAGTCCTGGTCGGCGGAAATGAACAATGCGGCCGGCGCGCCGGACTCGATCTGCCGCGCGAGCTGCGAACTCGCCGCGTAGCTTGCTTTGACGTTGCCGATCGCGGCGACTTCGGGACTTGCGAGAATCCGGTCGAGCGCCGGTTTCAGGCTCGCCGCGGCGAATACGAGCACGTCGTCGGCGCAGGCGAACGGTGGCAACGCGAGCAAGCCGATGCCGAACAGAAATCGCGCTACGACTCGTCTTCCTTCCTTTGCCGTCATCCCGGCGAAAGCCGGGATCCATCTTGATCTTCCTGAATGGCGGGTCTTGCCGAGCATGGCGAAAGTCGCTCTTGTTGACCAAGGTTGGTCTTGTGATTATCATGAGGTTGTCGAAAAAAAAGCAACCGCCATGAAGCAGATCAATATCTACGAGGCGAAGACCCGATTGTCGACCCTGGTCGACCAGGCCAGCCGTGGGCGCAGTTTCGTCATCGCCAAGTCCGGCACGCCATTGGCAAGACTGGTTCCGCTCGCCGATGAAAAACGCGCGAAGATCAAGTTTGGCTTGATGAAGGGCAGGATCAGGTTCGCCAATGACTTCGACGCGCCGTTGCCCGAAGCCGTGCTCACGGCGTTCGAGGGCCACAAACGCCGGTGAGGATACTGCTCGACACCAATATCGTCCTGTGGGCGATGGGCGGCAGCGTCAAACTGTCAAAGGCCGCGCGGCGCGAGATCGAACAGGCGGATACCGTCTACGTCAGCGCCGCCAGCCTGTGGGAAATCGGCATCAAGGTCGGGCTCGACAAGCTGGATGTCGATATCGATCAATTGGTTTCGTTGCTCGCCGAAGCCGGATTCGTGCAATTGCCGATAAGCTGGAAACATGCCCAGATGATTCAAGGGTTGCCGCATCATCATCGCGATCCGTTTGACCGCATGCTCGTCGCGCAGGCGATCAGCGAGCCGCTGCGGCTGGTGACGCACGATGCGCTGCTGACCAGGTACAGCGATCTCGTGCTGGTGGTTTGATGTGACGTAGGCTGTGAGCGACATCCTCAGTCTGGCAGTCGATGCCGCAAGGGAGAGGAGTCCGTTCCATTGGGCTGCGCGCAGCGATGCCCGACGTCGCCACCAAAGGTCGTCGGGGCTCGCAGGCTCATCCCGACCTGCCTGGTCTCGGCAGGCGCGGGGGCGAATGCGCGCGATCGCGCGGGAAACTCGCACATTGCGGCGGCCATCCGTCGTGGATCGTCCGCGTGCTTTGTTAGCATGACGCGATGACGTCCTCGGCTTTGCAGATCCTCCAGTCGGTTTTCGGCTATCGCGCGTTCCGCGGCGCGCAGGCCGCGATCATCGAACACGTAAGCGGCGGCGGCGATGCGCTGGTGCTGATGCCGACCGGTGGCGGCAAGTCGCTGTGCTACCAGATTCCGGCGTTGTTGCGCGATGGTTGCGCGATCGTGGTGTCGCCGCTGATCGCGTTGATGCAGGACCAGGTCGATGCGCTGCGCCAGCTCGGCGTCGAGGCGGCGTTCCTCAATTCCAGCCAGGACGCGGCCACGCAGCGCGAGGTCGAACGCCAGTTCGCCGACGGCTACTTGAAACTGCTCTACGTCGCGCCGGAACGCCTGCTGACCGAGCGCTGCCTGGATCTGATTGCACGTACGCCGGTCGCGCTGTTTGCGATCGACGAGGCGCATTGTGTGTCGCAGTGGGGCCACGATTTCCGCCCCGAGTATCGCGCGCTGACCATCCTGCACGAGCGCTTTCCGGCGATCCCGCGCATCGCGCTGACCGCGACCGCGGATGCGCCGACGCGGCGCGAGATCGTCGAGCGGCTCGCGCTGGAATCTGCGCATCAGTTCGTCGCCAGCTTCGATCGGCCGAACATCTGCTATCGCGTCGCCGAGAAGGACGATGCGCGGCGCCAGCTCAAGGATTTCCTGGTTGCGCACAAGAATGCCTCCGGCATCGTCTACTGCCTGTCGCGGCGCAAGGTCGAGGACACCGCGCAATGGCTGGTCGGCGAGGGCGTCGCCGCGCTGCCGTATCACGCCGGCATGGACTCCGCGTCGCGCATGGCGAACCAGCAGCGTTTCCTGCGCGAGGACGGTGTCGTCATGGTCGCGACGATCGCGTTCGGCATGGGCATCGACAAACCCGACGTGCGCTTCGTCGCGCATCTGGACCTGCCGAAAAGCATGGAAGGCTACTACCAGGAAACCGGCCGCGCCGGTCGCGATGGGCTGCCGGCCGATGCGTGGCTGTGCTATGGGCTCGGCGACGTGGTGACGCTTTCGCAGTTCATCGCCAAATCCGAATCGGGCGAGGAGAGGAAACGCGTCGAGCGCGCCAAGCTCGATGCCTTGCTCGGGTTCGCCGAGACGACCGCGTGCCGACGCCAGCGCCTGCTCGCGTATTTCGGCGAGACCTTGAATCAACCTTGTGGAAATTGCGACAACTGCCTCGATCCGCCGGAAACCTGGGACGCGAGCGTGGTCGCGCAGAAGGCGCTGTCCTGCGCATATCGTACCGGGCAGCGCTACGGCGCCGCACACCTGACCGCCGTGCTGCGCGGCGAGGCGGACGAGCGCATCCGCGCGCTGCACCACGATGAACTCAGCACGTTCGGCGTCGGCGCCGACCTCGACAAGCAGCAATGGCGCGGCGTGTTCCGCCAGCTCGTCGCGGGCGGCCTGCTGACGCCGGACGACGAAGGCTACGGCACCCTGCGCCTGACCGCGGCGAGCCGTGCGGTGCTGCGCGGCGAGCAGCCGGTGCATCTGCGCCGCCAGGCCGACAACGCAGGGCGCCGTGCGAAGCGCCAGAAGTCGCGCACCGAGCGCACGCGCGCAAGCCTCGACATCGCACCGCACGAGACCGCGCTTTGGGATGCGTTGCGAGACTTGCGCGGGCGCCTCGCGAAGGAACAGGGCGTGCCGGCCTACGTGATCTTCCACGACGCGACCCTGCTCGCGATGCTGCGCGAGCGCCCGCAGACGCTGTCTGCGCTCGGCGCGGTCAGCGGCGTCGGCGAGCGCAAGCTGGAACGCTATGGCGATGCGTTCCTCGGCGCATTGAACGCACGCGCCGCATGATTTTCTTCTGCCTTGCCGGTGTGGCCGCGTGCCACACCGGCGGCGCGATGTCGCAAATTTCTCCCGTTCGGCGTTCTTCGGAATGTGCGGGTCCCTGTGGACTCGACGGAGAGCTGACATGACCAAGATGCAAGCACACGCAGGTGCGTTCCGGCTTCGCCTGCGGCCGCTCGCCGCCTGCCTCGCCGCCTGCGCGATCGCGGGGTCCGCCGGTGCCGCGGCGCAACCCGATGCCGCGCACGAGATGTCGGCGGGCAGCCGCATGGCCGGCTCGCAGGGCCTGCTGGCAAGCCTCGCCAGCCACGGCCACGGGTCGGTGACCCTGCCGGCCGATCCGGCGTCGCATGCACCGGGCTCCATTCTGGCCGTCACCAATTGCAATGACAGCGGCAGCGGCAGTCTGCGCGACACCATCAACAGCGCGGTCAGCGGCGATACGGTCGACCTGACCCAGCTCACATGCAGCCGGATCACCCTGACCAGCGGCGCGATCGTGTTCGGCCAGGCACAGCTCGCGATCGACGGCCCCGGCGAAGGTCGGCTGATGATCGACGGTGGCCTCAGCGGGGCCGTGCTGTACGATCTCGGGGCCGGTACGCTGAGCGTGCAGGATCTGTCGATCGGCTATGGCTTCAAGTACCGCAGCGACAGCGACGTCATGGGTTCGTGCGTGCACGCGCAAGGCAACGTGATCCTGCGCAATGTCAGCGTCAGTACCTGCAATACCGTGAGCGCGACCAATCATGCCGCGCTCGGCGGTGCGGTCTGGGCCGGCGGTCAGGCCTATCTCAGCCACAGCACGATCACGATGAGCGAAGCGCACGCGTCCGGCTACGGCTACGCCAGCGGCGGCGGCGTATATGCTCTCGGCGGTTTGGTATCGTTCTACAGCACGATTTCGGACAACGTCGCGCTCAGCGAAAGCGCGTCGACGCCGACGTTCGGCGGCGGCGCGTTCGTGCGTGGCGGCGCATTGATCTTCGGCACCACGGTGTCCGGCAACCAGGCCGCGCGCATGGGCGGCCTCGCGCTTGCCGACAACAACGGGATGTCTGGCACCCTCGTCAACAGCACCGTGTCCGGCAACGTGGCCAACAGCATCGGCGGCGTGTTTTCGCGCGCGGCGCTCAATCTCTACAACAGCACGATCGCGTTCAACACGTCCCATCAATGGAGCGATGGCGCAGGGCACTACCTCGGCGCCGGCGTGTACATCACCACGAGCGGTGAAATGGACAGCACCATCATCGCGAACAACGTCAACACCGATCCGGCCGCGCCGACTCCGACCGCCGATCTCACCGGTGCGCCGAGCACCGGCTTCAATGGCGGCAACAACAATGTGATGTTCTGCGGCGTGGCGTGCCCGACCGACACCTCGCACGAGGATCCGGGACTGCATCCACTGCGGGACAACGGCGGACCGACCCTGACTCACGTGCCGACGCCGGGGCAATGGGACACCTTCGGCGGCACCAATCCGCTCAACCTCTTGTATGACCAGCGCGGACCTGGCTTCCCCCGCCAGTCCGCCGGCGACTGGCCCGAAATCGGTGCGCTGCAGATCAACTCGGACATCATTTTCGTCAACGGCTTCAATTGAGGCGGTGCGATCGGCGCGATCAGGCAAGGCGCTCCGGACGCCTGACGACTTCCACCGCTGCCTGATCGAGCGCGTGCCTGCCGACTGTTTTAACGATGCCTTTGAGGCCAGGCGACTATGCTGACTGTCTCCAGGTCAGCGAGGGTCGCCATGAATAACCGAGTCGTTGGGTGCGGTGCGGTTGTCCTGTTGCTGGCGACAACCACTGCGGTCGCGAGCCAATCCGGGGAAAAATTGCACGCGCAGGCGAGAATCGCCGAGGCCGACGCGCGCGCCACGGCGTTGCAGAAAGTGCCGGACGGAATCGTGGCGAGTTCCGAACTCGAAAAGGAGCACGGCAAGCTGATCTGGTCGTTCGACATCGAGCGCCACGATTCGAAGGACATCACCGAGATCCAGGTCGATGCCAGGACCGGCGCGATCGTGTCGACCCAG
>JBIODY010000160.1:0-5761 GCA_044445505.1 Lysobacterales bacterium | reverse complement strand
TCGTCGACGCGCCGGATTCAATCCTTGCCGACCTGCAGCAGCGCAAGCGGCCGGCCAGCGGCGCCCCGCACGTCGCGCTGCAACTCGTAGAGGCGCCCGAGCGCCGGGCACAACGCCTGGATCTGCGGCCGCAGCGCCTGCATGCGCCGCTCCAGGCGGGGCTGCAGGTCGCTGCCGAGGTCCGCCGCATGATCGCGCAACGCGTCCGCCGCCTCGAGATCGCCGCTGAGCGCGGCCGCCACGGCCTGCTGGCCGAGGTCCTGGGCCAGCAACGGCACCAGATCGGCTGTCAGGTCGTCGGCGTAGCGATCGAGGAGATCGCCCTGCCAATCGTGCGTGCTGGTACTCGTGGCGATGCGGGCCTTGAGCTCGCCGGCGCGTGCCGCGAGCTTGTGCCCGAGTTCGGCGCGGGTGTCCGCGCCGAGACCGAGCCCTGCGGTTTCCGCACGCACCGCATCGACGGCGAGGTCGACGCCGCGCGTCGCGACCTCGCGCGCCTTGGGCACCAGCGCGCGCAACTCGCGCTCGAACAAGGCGAGGCGATCACGGTCCTCGGTGTTGAGCGGGACCACGGCGCCATCGCTGCGCAGACCGCCATCGTGCAGCTCGATGCGGCGCGGCCGCGGATCTGTTCGATCGAACAACAACCCGTCGGGTCTGATCGTCAGATCGTAGCTGCTGCTCGCATGGCAGGTAGCGGCGAGATCCTGCGCGTGCACGGCGCTGATTGCGAATGCGCAGGCGGCGACAAGCGACAGGATCGATCGCATCGGGTTTCCTCGGATCGGCGGTACGCAGCGATAGCGCATCGCGCGCCAATCGGGGCTGAACATCAGCACGGCCGCCAGGTCTGCGCATCCGGATGGAATCCGCGCGGCGCCCAGCCGAAATCGGCGATCGCGGCACCGTGGTCGGCCACCAGATCCTGCGTGAGGCGCTCGATCATCGCTGCGTGCAGTGCCGGCAAGCCCAGCCGCGGCGCGATGCCGGCGAGCGTGCGCACGACACCGAGCGGAATCGGCAACGGCAGCGTACGCACCGGCAGCGACGCCCGCACGCGTTCCAGCATTGCATCGAAACGGAGCCGCTCGCCACCGCCCAGCGCGTAGTTGCGCCCGGCGCTTCGCGGCTGCACGAACGATGCGAGGCACGCCGCCGCAAGGTCGTCCGCATGCACCGGCTGGCGCAGACCGCGTGCGCCGACGAGACGTGGAAAGACGCGCCAGCGCATCGCCAGGCGCGCGATCGGGCTCAGGCTGCGATCGGTTCCGCTGCCATAGATCAGGGTCGGCCGCAACAACGTCCAGACGCAGCCGCGTTGGTCGGCGATCTCGCCCAGCGTCTGCTCGGCGTGGCCCAATCGCTGCGCGAGATCGCGCTCGCGGGGATCGGTCGAGTCGCGCTTGGTCTGCGCGCTCATCGAACTCAGCCCGACCAACCGCGGCCGGCCCGCGACGCGCGCGCGCATGAACCAGCGCGCGCAGGCGTCGAGCGGTCCAAGACTGAAGATCGCATCGAGCGTGGGCAGGTCGGGCATCAGCGCATCGAGGTCGCCGACGGCCCAGCGCAGTCGTGCATGGTGGCCGGCACGCGGCCTCCGGCTCAGTGCGACGACGTCATGACCGGCCTCGAGCAGTCGCGGCAGCAGGAACCGGCCGGTCGCTCCGCTGGCGCCGAGCACCAGCGCGACCATCATCCGTCCGCGGCGAGCGCGCGATCGACTGTCGTCTCGTCGTCGGCGACCTTGGATGACGCGCGCAGACTGTGCACATAGTCCGACAGCGTGCGCACTTCGCCGACGCTGCCGCCGAGCGCTTCGCTGCCCTTGTGCAGCGGGTGCTTCTCGACGCCGGTGCGTGCCTCGAACAACTTGCGGCGCGCACCCTCGACATGGCCGACGAGGCGGTCGAGCGTGGCCTTGTCCGCACCGAAGATCAGTTCGACCGGCTGCAGGCAGTACTGCACGGCCGCGTCGAATTCGCGCACGCGCTCGCGATATTCGATCAGCTGCAGGTCGGCGTTTTCCAGATCCGCCTGCACCGCGTGCAACGGCCCGAGCAGGCGTGCGGCGATTTCGTCCAGCGCGTTGTCCGCCGCGGGTGCCTCGGCCTGTTGCGAGTGCAACGCATCCAGCTGGTTTTCGATGTCGAGCTTTTCATACAGCAGCTCGTTCGCGCGGGCGCGCTCGGCCGCGAACTGCCGCCACAACCAGACCGCGATGCCGACTGCGACGATCGCGAGCAACCATCCCAACCATGCCATTGCGCACCTCCGCCGGCGCGTCAGGGAACGACGCCAATCTGCGCATTATGGGTCAGGGTGGGCGCAGGCGTCTCGCCCGGCGTGAACGGGCCGAACGACCATGGTCCACGGCGAAGGAACTGCCGTAACCTGCGCCAAACGCCGACTGCGCGAAAATACCTGCCCGGCAACGGAGACGGCTCATGATCGCACGCATCTGGCGCGGCATTACCCTGGCGGAAAAGGCCGACGACTACATCGCCTACCTGCACGAGACCGGCCTCAAGGACTACGCGGACACGCCCGGCAATCGCGGTGTCAGCGTGTTGCGCCGGCTGCAGGGCGAGCACAGCGAGATCATGCTGATCTCGCTGTGGGAGTCGATGGACGCGGTGCGCGCGTTCGCCGGCGAGAATCCCGAGCGCTCGGTGTACTACCCGGAGGACGAGGAATACCTGCTCGAGATGGAACCGCTGGTGCGGCATTACGAGGTGGCGGAGCAGATCGCGCCGGCGGCGCCGGCTGGAGCCGGGAAACCCGAGCCGGCCAAGAAGCGGGCCTGAAGTCCGCACCCGGACGACGGATCCACCACACCGACGGCGTCACCGGTGCGCTCACTCCGCCAGCGCGATGTCGAGCTTTTGTGCGAGCGCAGCCAGTTTCTTGTCGAACGTCAGCAGCGCGGATCCGGTGCGCCGCGCCGTGACCAGATACAGCGCGTCGTAGACCGGATGGCGCAAATGCGAGGCAACGGTCAACGTCTCCGGGAACAACTCTGCGTCGTCCAGGTAGCGATCGACCAGCGCCGTCGCATCGCGGTGCAAGCGCAATGCACCTTCCACGGTGACATGTCCGGCGCCAACGTACTTCCACAATGCATTTGCCGTTTCGGCGACGAACAGGCTTGGCGCGTAGACAGCATCCGCCGCCGCGAGCCGTTCGATGACGGCGGATTGCCGACCCGCGTCGAGCACGACACGCAACGCCGCCGACGCGCCCAGCGTCAACGCGGCCATCAGCGTGCCCGGTCCGCGCGGATCAAGATCTCCGGCATCGGCCCGCGCTTGCTGCCGCCACGCGCCGGCGCCGCGGTACGGATGCGCTCCAGCGCCGCATGCCGCGCGCTGGTATCCAGCGCCTGCGCCTTGCGCAACTCGACGATCGCCTGCTGCGCGATGCTGCGATGGCTGCGCTCGGCCTCGCGACGCAGCTCGGCGTAGAGATCGTCCGGCAGATCGCGGATTTGCAGGATGGCCATGGCAAGACTCCGATGCGTATTGCATGCATTGTGCATGCGTCACGATCGAGTCGCAACAGCGCCGCAGGTTGGGCTGAGAGGTTGTGAAAATATCGGCGACCTTGGCTTTCGCTTCCCCCGCGCAACGGGGAAGCTGCCCGGAGGCCTGAAGGGGGCGCTTTTCGCCGTGCAAAGGCAGGATCAAGAGCGCCCCATCCGCCTTCGGCACCTTCCCCCGCTGCGCAGGGGAAGGGAAAACTCGGTTCAGTGCCAACCCGTCGAATTTCTCGCGGGCGCTCAGGGCAACCCGAGAACCACGATCGGCTCACCGGAGCGTGTGGAAAATTGCTTTCGCTTCCCCTGCGCAGCGGGGAAGCTGCCCAGAGGGCTGAAGGGGGCGCTTCTCCCACGCAAAACAGGATCAAGAGCGCCCCCATCCGCCTTCGGCACCTTCCCCCGCTGCGCAGGGGAAGGGGAAACTCGGTTCAGTGCCACCCCGTCGAATTTCTCACAAGCTCTGAGCGCAGCGATGCCCAACGGGCGGACCGGCGTCATGTTGGGGTTCGCAAGTTCACCCCAACCCACGCTCTACGATCTATCGGTCCTATGCCTCAGAATCGACGCGCCTTGGACAATTGTCTCGCCCACAGCTGCAGGCCCGAACAAAAATTCGGATCAAATCGCATGCGCAGCGGCTCGGGCAAAGGTTGGTTGAACGCCTATTCCTGCGTAAGCGCACAGCAGGAGTAACGCGAGCCGTTTCAGGATCATTTTTTCCTCGGGATGTAGAGATCCGTGATCGTCCCCTCGTACACCTCGGCCGCCATGCCGACCGATTCACTCAACGTCGGATGCGGGTGGATCGTCAAGCCGATGTCGGCGGCTTCGCAGCCCATCTCGATCGCGAGCGCGATCTCGGCGATCAGGTCACCGGCGTTCGGGGCAACGATGCCGGCGCCGATGATGCGATGGGTGGCTTCGTCGAACAGCAGTTTGGTGAAGCCTTCGGTGCGGCCGATGCCGATCGCGCGGCCGGATGCGGCGTGCGGGAACTTGCCGACGCCGTAGTTGATGCCGGCTTTCTTCGCTTCGGTTTCGGTGACGCCAACCCAGGCGATTTCGGGGTCGGTGTAGGCGACGCTTGGGATCACCCGGGCGACGAATTCGCTGTTCTGGCCGGCCGCGACTTCGGCGGCGACCTTACCTTCATGCGTGGCCTTGTGCGCGAGCATCGGCTGGCCGACCAGGTCACCGATCGCGAAGATGTGCGGCACGTTGGTGCGCATCTGCTTGTCGACCGCGATGAAGCCGCGTTCGGTGACGTTGACGCCGGCCGCATCGGCGCCGATCGTGTTGCCATTCGCGGTGCGACCGACCGCGACGAGCACGCGGTCGTAGAGTTGCGGCTCCGGCGCTTTCTCGCCCTCGAACGTCGCCTTGAGGCCGTTCTTCTGCGCTTCGATCTTCGCGACCTTCACTTTCAGATGGATGCCGGCGTAGCGCTTGGCCATGCGCTGCTGCAGCGGCCGCACCAGGTCCGCGTCGGCACCCGGCATCAACTGGTCGAGCAGTTCGACGACGGTGACTTCGCTGCCGAGCCCTTCATATACGCAGGCCATTTCGAGGCCGATGATGCCGCCGCCGACGACCAGCAGTTTCTTCGGGATGTCGGCGAGATTCAACGCATCGGTCGAATCCATCATGCGCGGGTCGTCCCACGGGAAGCCCGGCAGTTTGAATGCCTGCGAACCGGCGGCGATGATCGCGTTGTCAAAGCGCACGAGCTTCTTGCCGCCCTTGCCATCGACTTCGATCTCGTGCGGCGAGATGAAACGACCGGTGCCCTGCACGACGGTGACTTTGCGCTGCTTCGCCATGCTGGCGAGGCCGCCGGTCAGTTGCGCGACGACCTTGTCCTTGTTTGCGCGCAGCTTGTCGAGATCGATCTTCGGTTTGCCGAAGCTGATCCCGATGTCGCTCGCGTGCGCGGCCTCGTCGATCACCCGCGCCGCGTGCAACAGCGCCTTTGACGGGATGCAACCGACGTTCAAGCACACCCCGCCGAGCGTCGCGTAACGCTCGATCAGCACCGTGCTCTGGCCGAGATCGGCGGCGCGGAACGCAGCGGTGTAGCCGCCGGGGCCGGAGCCGAGCACGACGACCTGGCATTCGAGGTCGGGTTTGCGGGTGGAGTCGGCGGCTCGGCGCGGCGCCTGGCTTTCGCTTCCCCCGCTGTCGGGGGAAGCTGCCCGAAGGGGCGAAGGGGGCTCCTTTTGATCTTGC
>JBIODY010000159.1:0-5777 GCA_044445505.1 Lysobacterales bacterium | reverse complement strand
GCAACGCCGCCACCGGCGGCCGCGTCGGTCACGGTAGCCTCGGTCGATCTCGGCACCGCGGTCGGGCCGGACCAGAAGGTGACCGCCGCAACGACGACGTTCGCGCCGAAGGACACGATCTACGCAGCGGTGTCCACGACCGGCACCGCGCCGAATGCGGTGTTGAACGCGAAATGGACTTACCAGGACGGCCAGACCGTCAACGAGTCGAGCCAGACCATCGCGCCGAACGGACCAGCGGTCACCAGCTTCCATATCAGCAAGCCGGATGGCTGGCCGGTCGGCAGCTACAAGGTGGAAATCTCGCTCGACGGCAAGTCGGTATCGAGCACGGCCTTCAGCGTCCAATGAGCGCGTGAGTTGAGTTCAGGATGAACTCATCCCGTGCAGGCCATGGATGGCCGGTGACACGGGATCCAGTCTGAAGAAAGCTGAACTCATCCCGTGCAGGCCATGGATGGCCGTGAGACGGGATCCAGTGCAAAAAGGGCGCGGAGAGATCCGCGCCCTTTTTTGTGGCCCTTTCTTGTTAGTGTGGGAGCGGCTTCAGCTGCGATGCCTTGCGTTGCGCGCTGAAACCATCCCGCTTGCGAGCTTGAAAGCATCGCGGCTGAAGCCGCTCCCACAGAGACCCGGCGCCCAGCGGATTTCACTCGAACGCGTGCTCCTCGGCGGCGAAACCGAGCGTCACCGCGCCGGCGCCGACATTGATCATGCCGGTCATGCTCATCGGGCTTTCGAACAACTCGATCGCATGCTCGGCGCAGGTCGCCCGCAACGCGGCGTATCCGGGCAACGCCTCCAGCTCGGCCAGCTCGCCGCCGTAGCTGACGCAAAGCGTCGGCGTCATCAGGCCCGTGCGCACGCGCTTCTGCGCATAAGCAAACAGAACCGCGGCGCCGTGGTCGAAGCCACGCACCTTCGCGACCGGACCGGTATCGCCACGCCAGCCGCGCAGCAGCGGCTTGATGTCGAGCGCGGTGCCGAGCACGGCGCTGAACCAGCCGACGCTGCGATCGCCCTTCTTCTGTGCACGCGCGCGCAGGTAGTACAGGTCGCGCGGCAGCATGTAGCCATAGGTGTTGTGCGCGATCATCTCGAGGCGTTCGCGGATCCGGCCCGGATTCTCACCGGCCGCACGCAGGCGCACCGCCTCGACCGCGCTGACGCCTTGCGCCGCGAACAGGGTCTCGGTGTCGATCACGCGCATCAGGAACGGGCCGGGCACGTTCGCCTCGCGGCGGATCGGCCGGTAGTCCTTGAGGATCGCGAAACTGGCCTGGCTCACATGCGCGTGGATCGGGCTGCGCGTCGCGGTGATGGTCAGGCAGAACACGCAGTCGTAGTCGATCACCAACCGGCCGAGGAACAGGTCGCGGATCTCGTCGACGCTCAACGGCTCGGTCTCGGCCGCGTGCCCGCGCGCACCGAGGTTCCCGCTGAGGAAGTGTTGCATGGTCTGCGGATCGCGATCGTCGATCAGGGTCTCATGGTCCAGATGCACCGCGATCGGAAGCACGATGATGCGGTGCTGCTGCAGAAACTCGCCGGGCAGATCACAGGCCGAATCCACCACGATGCCGATGCGCATACCGACTCCGACCGCCGCCCGGGCGTCCTGGACACCGGATAACCTAGCACGCTGCCTGCACGGACGGATCGTGCAGCGCAATGTGCTGCCGCGCGCGGCTCCGCCGGCGTGGCTTGATCGAGCCGAACGCGCGACAATGGGCGACTGCGTCGCGCGTTTCGCTGCCGCGCCATCCCGCTTCACCGGAGAAACCAATGACGGAAACCGCACTCACGCCGCCCGCCGGCGGCGCCAGGATCAGCATCGCGAACGGCATCCTCGAGGTGCCGGACAACCCGATCATCCCGTTCATCGAAGGCGACGGCATCGGCCCGGACATCTGGCGCGCCGCCGTGCGCGTGCTGGATGCCGCGGTCGAAAAGTCCTACGGCGGCAAGCGCCGCATCCACTGGATGGAAGTGCTGGCCGGCGAGAAGGCGTTCAACGCGACCGGCAACTGGCTGCCCGACGCGACCGTCAACGCGTGTCGCGAATACCTGGTCTCGATCAAGGGTCCGCTGACCACGCCGGTCGGCGGCGGCATCCGCTCGCTGAATGTAGCGCTGCGCCAGATGCTCGACCTGTACTGCTGCCTGCGCCCGGTGCGCTGGTTCAAGGGCGTGCCTTCGCCGGTAAAGGACCCGGGCAGGGTCAACATGACGATCTTCCGCGAGAACACCGAGGACATCTACGCCGGCATCGAATTCCAGGAGGGCACGGCCGACGCGAAGAAATTCGCGGCCCTGCTCAAGGAGCATTTTCCGGATCGCTACCGCAAGGTGCGCTTTCCGGACACCTCGGGTTTCGGCATCAAGCCAGTCTCGAAGGACGGCACGGAACGCCTGGTGCGCGCGGCGCTGAAGTACGCGGTCGACAACGATCGTTCTTCGCTGACCCTGGTGCACAAGGGCAACATCATGAAGTTCACCGAAGGCGCGTTCCGCGACTGGGGCTATGCGCTCGCGCAGAACGAATTCGGAGCCACCCCGCTGGACGGCGGTCCGTGGATGAGCTTCAGGAACCCGAAGACCGGCAAATCGATCCTCGTCAAGGACGTGATCGCCGATGCGTTCCTGCAGCAGATTCTGCTGCGTCCGGCCGAGTACGACGTCGTCGCGACGCTCAATCTTAACGGCGACTACCTCTCCGATGCACTCGCCGCGCAGGTCGGCGGCATCGGCATCGCGCCCGGCGGCAACATCAACTACGTGACCGGACACGCGGTGTTCGAGGCGACCCACGGCACCGCGCCGAAGTACGCGAACCTGGACAAGGTCAATCCGGGTTCGGAGATCCTGTCGGGCGAGATGATGCTGCGCTACATGGGCTGGACCGAAGCCGCCGACGCGATCATCGCGGCGATGGACAAGGCAATCGCCGGCAAGCGCGTGACCTACGATTTTGCGCGGCTGATGGAAGGTGCGACCGAAGTGAAGTGTTCGCAGTTCGGCGACGCGTTGATTGCGGCGATGTGACAGGCGCCGGCGATGCAAACCAGGTGCTGATTCCGAAGGCCGCCGCGAGGCGGCCTTCGTCATTCATCGGCACGGTCACGGTCCGATCGGAGCGCTGCGCCTGCGCCGATTTCAGATCGGCGGCCGGCCGCGACGCCCCAGGATCAGCGAGGCGACGAACAGGATGATGAATATGGCGAACAGGATCTTGGCGATTCCGGCGGAGGCGCCGGCGATGCCGCCGAAGCCGAGGACAGCAGCAATGAGTGCGATCACCAGGAATACGATGGCGTAGTGCAGCATGACAATCTCCTTGGGTTGGAGGCGAACACGATCCTGGGCACGACGAATCGTTTCACCTGCGTTTCGACAATGCGTCCGCTCCGATGAATCCGTTCTGAGCCGCGTCGCCTGCATTTACGCGGGGTTCGGAAACCCCCGCGTACCCGCGCTGTGCTAGGCTCGCCACCCCGCGTGCGCGCATGCAAATTCGAGGAGAACCCAATGAAGAAGCTCGTCTGCCTGTTGCCGCTGGTCATCGCGCTCGGCGCGTGCGGCAGCCATGAATCCACGTCGGACAATGCGTCCGCACCCGCCGCACCGGCAGCGGCACCGGCCGATCAGCCGGTAACCCCGCCGCCGCCGCAGAGTGCGGACGATCTCGCCGCCGCGAAACTCGATGCGGTGCTTGCCGGCAGCTGGCGTTCCGACGCCAACAAGGCGCGTGACCAGTACCGCCACCCGAAGCAGACCCTCGAGTTCTTCGGCGTCAAGCCCGGCCAGACCCTGATCGAGATCACGCCCGGCGGCGGCTGGTACGCGCAGATCCTGGCGCCGCTGCTGAAGGACAACGGTACCTACATCGCCGCCGTGGCCAAGCCGAACAAGCCGGAAGGCGAGGCCGCGCAGGACAAGAGCGCGTTGCAGAAGATGTTCGAAGGCGATGCCACCGAGTATGCCGAGGCGAAGACGATCGAATTCGATTCGAAGGCGCCGGCATTCGGCGCGCCGGGCTCCGCCGATGACGTACTGACGTTCCGCAACGTGCACAACTGGGTAATGGCCGACACCGCGCCGCTGATGTTCAGGGCGTTCTTCGAGGTGCTCAAGCCCGGCGGTACGCTCGGCGTTGTCGATCACCGCGCGGCGGCCGGCGCCGATCTCGACAAGATCAAGAAATCCGGCTATCTGCCGCAGGACTATGTGATCAAGCTCGCCACCGATGCCGGCTTCAAGCTGGTCGCGCAGAGCGAGATCAACGCGAATGCGAAGGACACCAAGGATTATGCGAAGGGCGTGTGGACCCTGCCGCCGACCCTGACGCTCGGCGACCAGGACAAGGACAAATACCTCGCGATCGGCGAGTCGGACCGCATGACGCTGAAGTTCGAGAAGCCGCAGGGCGACCAGATCTTCCAGCAGAACGAAACGAAGCCGGCTGCCAACGCGCAGTAGATCTCGCCTCGATCGCCATCGTGGGAGCGGCTTCAGCCGCGATGCTTCATCGAATGATGAACACCCTTCCCACCAAAGCCCTCCCCTTGAAGGGGAGGGCTTTGGAGCATCGCGGTTGACAGCGATTCGGCGCCGCGGGCGATCCCGATGCTGATCCTGTTCAACAAGCCTTACGGGGTGCTCTGCCAGTTCAGAGACAGCAGCGTTCCGCCGCGCCGGACACTTGCCGAATTCATCCACGAACCGGACGTCTATCCGGCTGGACGGCTGGATCTGGATTCGGAAGGCCTGCTTCTGCTGACCGACGACGGCGCGCTGGCGCATCGCCTGACCGACCCGCGCCACAAGCAGGCCAAGACCTACGTCGTACAGGTGGAAGGCGTACCGACCACGGCAATGCTCGATGCGTTGCGCCGCGGCGTCGCGCTCAGCGACGGGCCGACCCTGCCCGCCGACGCCGAACCCCTCGACGCGGCGCCGGAATGGCTGTGGCCACGCGATCCTCCGGTGCGTTTTCGCAGGCGCGTGCCGGATGCATGGCTGCGGCTGACCATCCGCGAGGGGCGCAACCGGCAGGTGCGCCGGATGACCGCCGCGGTCGGCCTGCCGACGCTGCGCCTGATCCGCATGGGCGTCGGCGAGCATGGATTGGGTACGCTTGCGCCGGGCGCGTCGCGGGCCGCCGACACCGGCACGCAACCACGATGACCTTCAAGGATCATTTCTCCGGTCACGCCGGCATCTACCATGCCGCGCGACCGACCTATCCGGCCGCGTTGTTCGACTGGCTTGCGGCCCGGGCGCCGGCGCAAAGCCTCGCCTGGGACGCCGGTTGCGGCAACGGCCAGGCCAGTGTCGCGCTTGCCGCGCATTTCACATGCGTGTTCGCGAGCGACCCGAGCGCGGCACAGATCGCCAGCGCGGAGCCAGGGCCGAACATCGACTATCGGGTCGAGCCGGCCGAGCAGTGTTCGCTCGGCCGCGCGAGTGCGGACCTGGTCACCGTCGCACAGGCATTGCACTGGTTCGACCATGCACGCTTTTACGCCGAGGTGCGGCGCGTGCTCAGACCCGGCGGCGTGTTCGCCGCGTGGGCCTATGCCGACTGCCGTGTCGATGCCGCGGTCGATGCGGCGAAGGATCGTCTCTACGTCGATCTGACCGGGCCCTACTGGCCGCCCGAGCGCATGCATGTCGATGCCGGCTATCGCACCCTGCCGTTTCCATTCGACGAAATCGCCGCGCCCGCATTCGGGATGCACGCGTCGTGGACGCTGCCTCAATTCGTCGCCTATCTG
>JBIODY010000158.1:0-5779 GCA_044445505.1 Lysobacterales bacterium | reverse complement strand
CCGCCCGCCTCCGCCAAGGCGTTCCGGGCGCGTCCCCCGGGTGCCGGTGCTAGGATTCTCCACAGTCACCGGGCATTCGCCCGAAGAGGTGGGTCATGAGAACGCGTCTGGGCCATTACGACATCGTCGCCGAACTCGGCCGCGGCGGCATGGGTGTGGTCTACAAGGGCTACGAGTCCTCTCTGCACCGCTATGTCGCGATCAAGGTGCTGGCCGATTCGCTGGCCCACGACGAGGCGATCAAGGAGCGCTTCCTGCGCGAGGCGCGCAGCATGGCCGCGCTCAACGATCCGCACATCATCCAGATCTATTTCATCGGCGACGACGAGGGCCAGACCTACTTCGTCATGGAGTTCGTCGAGGGCGAATCGCTCGGCTCGATGCTCAAACGCGACCACCAGCTCACCGTCGAGCAATCGGCGAAGGTGATCCAGCAGACCGCGCTCGGACTCTCGACCGCGCACGATCGCGGCGTCGTGCATCGTGACATCAAGCCTGGCAACCTGATGATCACCAGCCGCGGCGCGGTCAAGATCGCCGACTTCGGCATCGCGCTGTCGAACCAGGACCTGTCGAAGAAGCTGACCACGACCGGCGAATTCGTCGGCACGCCGGGTTACCTGTCGCCCGAGGTCTGCCTCGGCAAGCCGGTCGACCAGCGCTCGGACATCTTCTCGCTCGGCATCGTGCTGTTCGAGATGCTGACCGGCAAGATGCCGTTCAACGACGAGTCGCCGCTCGGCCTGATGCTCGAAGTGGTCAAGGCCGACATTCCCGACGTGCGCGAGCTGAACCACGATGCCGATCCGCAGATCGCGCAGATTCTGGCCAGGATGATCGCGAAGGACCCTGCGGACCGCTACCAGAACTGCCATGACCTAGTCGCCGATCTCAACACGCATCCGCTGGTCGCCAAGGGCGGCCCGATCACGGTGCAGACGAAGATGTCGACCGCGGCCGCGACGCTGATCGGCCAGAAGACGCCGGTGTCGGGACAGACCTCGCTGGCGAGCACCCCATCGACGCCGCCGCGCGCGGCGAATACACGCATCACCCCGAGCGGCCAGCCGTTGCCGCCGCCGTTCGCCGGCGTCCCGCCTGCGCCCTCGGCGCATCAGCCGGTGCTCGATCGCACAACGGTCACGCACGGTGAGCCGCGCCGGTCCGCCCTGCCGTGGGCGATCGCGGCGATCGTGCTGCTCGGCGTCGCCGGCGGTGCATGGGCGTTCCGCGACCGCGTGCCCGCGCTGACCAATGTGTTCGGAGCACCGGCCACCACGAATGTCGCGGCGAGCGTGACCCCAAGCGTGGCAGGTGCGCCGTCGCCGAGCGATTCGATCCGCGCATCGATCGGCGCGAAGGCCGCGCCGGCGGCGAGTGCCGCTGGCGCGCCGGACGCCACGTCGGCGGTCGCATCGGCCGCAGCGAGCAGCGCGGATATCCACGGCGCCGGCGGCAGCCAGGTCGCGGTCGCTGCGGGCGGCAGCCCGGGTGCGCACGCGGTGGACGCCACAGGCGCGGTGAGCGTCGACGGCAGCGGTGCGCAGGTCATCCAGGCCGCCGATGATGCCGGCGCGCCGGCGGCGCGCGCGTCGCAGGCCGGCATGCAGGCGTTGCATGACCTGCCCGCGGCACAGGCGGCCGAGAACGCCGCACAGGACACGCCGCGCATCGCGAAGGCGACGCCGGCCGAACATCCGGCGGCGCCGAAGCCGCATGTGCCGACGATCGCGGTCGTCGCTGCCGGTGACGACGTGATTTCCTCGCCGGCCGAAGAGGCGCTGATCAGCCTGCTGCAGAGCCGCGGTTTCCGCGTGATCGAGGGCGGGCGGGCGCATGGCGATCGCCCGAACCTCGGCGCGCTCGCCGGCCGCGCCGACGCGGTGGTGTTCGTCAATGCGCGTCCGGTCGGCACCCAGCAGCTGCAGTACTACGGGCAGAGTTCGACGCTGTACACCGTGCAACTCGGGGTCAAGGCGTACCGCGTTGCCGACGGCAGCGTGCTGTGGACCGGCGGCGCGCAGCAGGTCAATTTCACCAGCCTCAACGCGGCCGAGAAGGCACGCGAAGCGATCGAGCCGATGCTCGACAACGTCGACAGCCGCCTCGCCGAGTTCCGTTCACGCGGCAAGCGCGGCTGAAGTGCTCGCTGCGTGGCGGCGGCGCGCAGCGTCTTTCGCGCGCCGCTTGACAGGACTAGCATGGTCCCGCCGTTCGACGGCTGAACCGGAGATCGCCATGAAACCCATGCTTGCCGCGGCGCTCGGCGCCGCGATCGCATTGACCGGCCTCGCGTCCGCGCAGGACAGCACCGCGCCGAAAATGAGCAAAGAACAGCAGGACATGATGGCTGCAATGGAACGCATGGGCGCGGTGCGCCCAGAACACAAGCAACTCGAGTACTTCGTCGGCGACTGGAAGACGACGACGACGATGTGGATGGATCCGAAGGCGCCGCCGCAGAAGAGCGAGGGCAAGGCGCACGCCATGGCGAAGTTTGGCGGTCGCTATGTCGAGATGACCTACGAAGGCGAAATGATGGGACAGAAGTTCAGCGGCGAGGGCGTCTTCGGCTACGACAACCTCGGCGGCAAGTTCTTCAATACCTGGATGGACAGCATGTCGACCGGGTTCTGGCTCGCCTACGGCAGCTACGACAAGGCGACCAACAGCTATACGTTCCAGGGCAAGATGGACGATGCGATCGCGCCGGGCACGAAGGTTGCCGTACGCGAAGTCGTGCACGTTGTCGATCCCGGTCACTATCAGTTTGACTGGTACGAAACGCACAAAGGAAAGGAAGCGAAGACGATGCAGATCGAATACACGAAGCTCTGATCGTTGCTGTCGTCATCCCGGCGGAGGTCGGGATCCATTTTGCGTTGTTCGAGCAGGAGCAGAATGGATTACTCGCCGCATCCTGCGGCTCGGCCTTCGGCCCGGCTTCGCCGTTCGCGTTTGCTCCAGCAAACGCAGTCCCGCCTTCGCGGGCATGACGTCAATCGAGATCGATCGGCCTCACAAGGCCGCGAGATTCGCATACGCGAGCACCAGCCGCTTGCGACCGGCGTCGGCGAAGTTGATCTCGACCAGAGTGTGCGCGCCGGCGCCTTCATAGGCGAGCACGACGCCTTCGCCGAAGCTCGCATGGCTCACGCGCTGACCAAGCTTGAACGGTATTGCGGATTCCAGGGCCTTGTCGACGAAGCGGCCGGCGAATGCCGGCCGACTGACCTGCACGCGCGGCCGCACTTCGTGCAGCAGCTCGGGCGGAATCTCGGTCAGGAAGCGCGACGGTCGCGCGTACGATTCGACGCCGTGCAGGCGGCGTGATTCGGCGTAGGTCAGCAACAGGCGTTCGCGCGCACGCGTGATGCCGACGTAGGCGAGGCGGCGCTCCTCCTCGAGGCGACCAGGTTCCTCGGTCGACTTCTGGCTCGGGAACAACCCGTCTTCCAGACCCACCAGAAACACCAGCGGAAACTCGAGCCCTTTCGCCGAGTGCAGGGTCATCAGTTGCACGCAGTCCTGCCAAGCCTCGCCCTGGCCCTCGCCGGCTTCGAGCGCGGCGTGCGACAGGAACGCGGCCAGTTCGGACAAGCCCGCTTCGAGATCCTCGGGAGTACGCCGGAAGCGGCTCGCGACGTTGACCAGTTCGTCGAGATTCTCGACCCGCGACTCGGCACTGCCGCGGCTGTCCTTCTCGTAGAAATCGCGCAGACCGGAGCGCACGATCGCATGGTCGATCTGCTCGGACAACGCAAGCGGCTCATCGCCATCTCCGGAATTTCCGCCCTCGTCGTCCCGGCGAACGCCGGGACCCAGTGACTGTGCCGCGAGAGACGCTGGATCCCGGCTTTCGCCGGGATGACGAAACGAGAGATTGCCCGGACGACGGGATGATCGAGATGGCGCCAGGCAATCGCGCGCCAGGTCCTCGATCAATTCAAGGAACGCGCGCAACGCATTCTTCGCGCGCCCCGCGAGCGCGTCCGCACCGAGCTCGCCGAGCACGGCCTCCCACATCGACACGTTCTCGCGCCGCGCACGCTGGCGCAACAGGTCCAGCGTGCGGCCGCCGATGCCACGCGGCGGCGTGTTGACCGCGCGTTCGAACGCGGCGTCGTCGTGGCGGTTAGCGACCAGGCGCAGATATGCCAGCGCATCCTTGACCTCGGCGCGATCGAAATAGCGCAGGCCGCCATAGACGCGATACGCGATGTCGTGCTGGATCAACTGCTCCTCGAAGTTGCGCGACTGCGCATTCGAGCGATACAGGATCGCGTTTTCCGACGGCTTCGCACCCGCACGCAAGCGTTCGCGGATGCGTTCGATCACGTAGCGCGCCTCGTCCTGTTCGTTGTAGGCCGCATAGAGTTCGATCGCGCCGCCGGCGTCGCCCGCGGTCCAGAGGTGTTTCCCGAGCCGGTCCGGGTTGTGAGCGATGACCGCGTTCGCGGCGGCGAGGATGTTCCCGGTCGAGCGATAGTTCTGTTCGAGGCGAATGGTCTTCGCGCCGGGGAAATCGCGCAGGAAATGCTGCACGTTCTCGACCTTCGCGCCGCGCCAGCCGTAGATCGCCTGGTCGTCGTCGCCGACCACGAACACCTGGCCGGTCGAACCGGCGAGCACGCGGATCCACGCGTACTGCAAGGTGTTGGTGTCCTGGAATTCGTCGATCAGCAGGTGCCGGAAACGTTCGCGGTAGTGCGCGAGGAGCGCCTCGTTGTGCAGCCAGAGTTCGTGCGCGCGCAACAGCAACTCGGCGAAATCGACCAGGCCGCCGCGCTGGCACGCAGCCTCATACGCGCGATAGATGTCGATGAGTACGCGATTGGTCTGGTTGTAGCCTGCGTCCAGCGCATCCGGGCGCTTGCCCTCGTCCTTCGCCGCGTTGATGAACCAGGTCGCCTGGCGCGGCGGAAAATGCGCCTCGTCGAGGCTGAGACCCTGGATCGTGCGCTTGACCACGCGCAGCTGGTCGTCCGCATCGAGGATCTGGAACGTCTCCGGCAACTCCGCTTCGCGCCAATGCCGGCGCAGCAGCCGATGCGCGATGCCGTGGAAGGTGCCGATCGTGAGTCCGCGCACGCCGCCCTCGATCAGCGACTCGGTGCGTCCGCGCATCTCGCCGGCGGCCTTGTTCGTGAACGTGACCGCAAGCACCGACCACGGCGACGCGCGCTCGACCTGCAGCAGCCAGCCGATACGGTGGGTCAGCACGCGCGTCTTGCCGGAACCGGCGCCGGCGAGCACGAGGTAATGCCCGGGCGGCGCAGTCACCGCCTCGCGCTGCGCAGCGTTGAGTCCGTCGAGCAGATGGGAAACGTCCATCGCGCCATTGTAACGGTCGGGCGCGACGCACCCGCATCGCGCTGTGGAAACGCGGCGCGATGGCGCATCATGCAGGGGTGCTGTCGCGTCGCCTGCTCGTCGCACTTGTGCTCGTGCTGCCCGGTGTCGCCGATGCCGCGCCGACGGCCAGCTATGCGCTGAAGTACAGCGCGGACGACACGACGATTCAGGTCGCGCTGTGCCTCGCGCAGGCTGCGTCCAGCGTGCGCTTCGCGGGCGATGAGCACGCGCCGCTCTATCTCGATGCGATCCGGCGCGACAGCGGCGCCGCACTTTCGAAACAAGGCGACGCCTGGATCGCCCGCGACTGGCGCCCCGGCGAATGCCTGCACTATCGCGCCGCGCTCGGTCGCATCGCCGCGGCGGACCGATGGCAGCGGCGCAAGCGCGCCGACAGCGCTCTGCTGGTCGATCCGCAGACCTG
>JBIODY010000157.1:0-5816 GCA_044445505.1 Lysobacterales bacterium | reverse complement strand
TCCCCGGATATCTCGTGTGCCGGCCGGTTCACGCCAACCACCGGAAACGCGTCGCGGCGGCGTTTGGGCAGCAGCGATTTCTGCAGGCGGCGGGCAAGGTCGAATTCGCGCTTCAGGCGCTGCTGTTCCAGCAGGTCGCGCGCCATGCGTGCGTTGTTGATTGCGAGCGCCGCCGGCGCCGCGACCAGACCGAGCAGTTCCGCGTCGAGCGCGGTGAAGGGGGCACCATCGCGGCGATTGACGATTTCGAGCGCGCCGATCGGGCCGGCCGCGGTGGCCAGCGGCGCGCAGATCAGGCTGCGGGTGACGAAGCCGCTGTCCTCGTCGGCCGCGCGCCAGATGCGGGAATCGCCGCTCGCATCGGCGACGATCTGGGTCGCGTTCGCGGCGACCGCGCGGCCGACCACACCCTGCCCGACCGCCAGGCGCGTGCCGGTGATGTCCACCGGGCCGACGCAGAATTTGCACTCGAGCACGGCGTTCGCGGGATCGGCATCGACCAGATCGGAATCGACAAGGAACAGCGAAGCCGCCTCGACCTGCATGAAATCGGCGACCCGGTTGACCGCCTCGGAAAGGGTCTGATCGAGATCGATCGAGACCGCGAGCGCGCCGGACAGCTCGGCGAGGAACGCCAGCGTCTCGGCCGGGTCGTGGCGCCGCGTCGCGCCTGCGCGTACAGCCGCCCCGGCGGCGGATGCGCGCGAGCCGGACGGCCTGGCGCGCATCGCTTTCATTCGGCGCTCCGGCCGCCGCCGCGTGAGGCGCGCCGGCTGCGGTTCTTGCGCAACCCCCACAACGTCATCGCCGGTCCTGACAGCACGTACAGCACCGCGATCGCGAACAGCACGCGCGGCGTGTCGACCGCCAGCGCGACCAGGATCAGCACGACCGCGGGTATCCAGATGAACGGCACGCGGTCGGACTTCGGCCACGCCTTGAAACTGAAATAACGCACCCGGCTGACCATCAGCAGCCCGGCGACGATCGCGACGACCGGGGTCACGAAATCCATGTCGCTGGCGTTGAAACCGAACAGGCCCTTGTCCTCGATCGCCCACACGAAGGACATGCACAGGCCCGCGGCAGCCGGACTCGCCAGGCCCTGGAAATAGCGCTTGTCGGCGACTCCGACCTGGGTGTTGAAGCGGGCCAGCCGGAGCGCCGCGCACGCGGCATAGATGAACGCGGCGCTCCAACCGAGCTTGCCCCAGCCGGATCCGTAGGCCTTCAGCGCGGACAGCGACCAGGTGTAAAGGACCAGCGCCGGAGCGAGGCCGAAGCTGACCAGGTCCGACAGCGAGTCGTACTGAACGCCGAAATCGCTCTGGGTGTTGGTCAGGCGCGCGACGCGGCCGTCCAGCCCGTCGAGGATGCCGGCGACGAACACCGCAATCGCGGCCTCGGTATAGCGCCCGCCGATACTGGCCACGATCGCGTAGAAGCCGGCGAACATCGCCGCGGTCGTGAACAGGTTCGGCAGCAGGTAGATGCCGCGCGGCGGCTTGCGCGCACCGGTCGAAGCGTCGTCCATAGCGGTCAGCGGCGGGTCAGCGGATACTGGCGCGAGTGTACCGTGATACTCAGTTTCAGGCGCCCGTGCTTGTGTCCGGGCGCGAGGGATGTTATCCAGTCGGCCGGTCCGCGTGACGATCGCCGGCACCCGCAGGAAACGCGAAGGCTTAATCGATGAAAAGTACCTGGCTATTGCTGATCCTCCTGATCGCCGGCCTGCCGGCCGTCGCGACGGAAATGTATTCCTGGACGGACGCCAACGGCGTCAAGCATTTCTCGGATTCGCCGCCACCTCCCAACGTGGTCAAGGCGCAGAAGATCAAGGTCAGGGGCGGCATCACCAGCGGCGAACCGGCCGCGGATGTGCAGAAGGCCGACGCCGCCGGGACCGCCGGCCCGGCACTGGCCGCCGCCGCGGGCTACAGCCCGGAAGACATCAAGCGCAACTGCGAGGTCGCGAAAAAGAACCTCGGTCTGCTGGATGCACAGAAACCTGCGCTCGATGCCAATGGCTATCCGGTTGACCAGGACGCGGCGAAGAGCCACCAGGCGCAGATCGACAAGGCGAATCAGCAGATCAAGCTGTTCTGCGGCGCGTAGCGCCGGACCCGCATTCGCGGGGCAACGGCCCAGCCTGGAATTCCCCGCCGCTCGTGCTGATCCTTCGACAGGTTCAGGACCGGCACGCCTCACGCGTCGCGAATGGCGACGGGTTTCGGCCAGCGCCGCCCATGCTTCGATATCCCAGCATGAACGGCCCGCATTTTTCGCCCTGCTAGAATTACGGGTTCCGCGCCTGCCTGGAACCGCCCATGCGTCTGTCCCGTTTTCATCTTGCGACCGTCAAGGAAGTGCCGGCCGACGCGGAAATCGCCAGCCATCGGCTGATGCTGCGCGCCGGCATGATCCGCAAACTCGGCGCCGGACTCTACACCTGGTCACCGCTCGGCTTGCGCGTACTGGCCAGGGTCGAGGCGATCGTGCGCGAGGAAATGAATCGCGCCGGGGCGCTCGAGCTGCTGATGCCGTCCGTGCAGCCGAAGGAACTCTGGGACGAAACCGGGCGCTGGGAGAAATTCGGCGGCCAGCTGCTGAAGATCAAGGATCGCAAGGAAGCGGAATATTGCTACGGCCCGACACATGAGGAAGTCATCACCGACTTCGCGCGCAACGAGCTGAACAGCTACAAGCAGTTGCCGGTCAACTTCTACCAGATCCAGACCAAATTCCGCGACGAGATCCGGCCGCGGTTCGGGGTGATGCGCGCACGCGAATTCCTGATGAAGGACGCCTATTCGTTCCATCTGACCGCAGATTGTCTGGAGCGCGAATACCGCAACATGTACGCCACCTACGGCCGTATCTTCAGCCGCCTCGGACTCGACTTCCGCGCCGTGCAGGCCGACACCGGAGCGATCGGCGGCAAGGCGAGCCATGAATTCCAGGTACTGGCCGATTCGGGAGAGGACGCAATCGCGTTTTCGACCGGTTCGGAATACGCCGCGAATATCGAGATGGCCGAGGCGCTCGCACCGGCGTCGCCGCGCCCGGCGCCCGGCGCCGCACTGGAACGCGTCGCGACGCCGACCCAGAAGACCATCGACGAGGTCTGCACGTTCCTCGACGTCCGCCCTGCGCAATGCGTGAAGACGCTCCTCGTGCGCGGCCGCGAAGGACTCGTCGCGTTGTGCGTGCGCGGCGATCACGAGGTCAACGAAGTCAAGGCCGCCAAGCTTGCCGAACTGCCCGGCGAGTCGGCGCTGGCCGATGAAGCACAAGTCCTCGGCGCGGTGGGCGTCCGCCCGGGCTTCATCGGACCGGTCGGCCTGCCGGAATCGATCCCGGTCATCGTCGATCGCAGCGCGGCGGTCGTCGCCGATTTCGTCTGCGGCGGCAACCAGGACGGCAGCCACTATCGCGGCGCGAACTGGGGCCGCGACGCGCGGCTGACCCGGGTCGCCGACATCCGCAAGGTCGTCGAGGGCGACGCGTCCCCCGACGGCCACGGCACCTTGAGGATCGCGCGCGGCATCGAGGTCGGCCACGTGTTCCAGCTCGGCGACACGTACGCCGAGGCGATGGGCGCGAGCGTGCTCGACGATACCGGCAAGGCCCAGGTCATGCAGATGGGCTGCTACGGCATCGGCGTCAGCCGCATCGTCGCCGCCGCGATCGAGCAGAACCACGACGACGCAGGCATCCGCTGGCCGGAGCCGATGGCGCCCTGGCAGGTCGCGATCTGCCCGATCAATGCCGTGCAGAATGCGCGGGTTCGCGAGGAAGCCGACCAGCTCTACGCGGATTTGACTGCGCGCGGCATCGATGTGCTGCTCGACGATCGCGGCCTGCGCCCGGGGCCGATGTTCGCGGATATCGAGCTGATCGGCATTCCGCACCGGATCGTGGTCAGCGAGCGCGGCCTTGCCGCCGGAACCTTCGAATATCGCAAGCGCAGCGAAAGCGAAAATCGCATCGTCGAGCGCGAGGAACTGTTGCGCTGCTTTGGTTGATCCGTTGAGGCCCCGCCGGCGCCAATCTAGCGGTCCCCGGCACTTCGACCCGAAAATAACCCTGCCGGCACGGCAGGCCATTGCCGAATAATGCGGGCATTACGCGCGGCATTATCGAATATGCATGCAATTCATTCGGACGATTGCTAGTATTATTGCGTGGTATTTGCATCCCGCACGTCCGTTGCTGCCACAGCGACGGATCCTCTCATTCGCTACACGAGGTAGAAATGGCGATCGATCTCAAGTCGTTGAACCACAATCAGCTCGCCGACCTGATTGCGCGCGCGCGTGCGCGCCAGGACGAACTGGTCAAGGAAAAGGCCGCGAAGCTGCGTGACAAGATCAACGCGCTGGTCAAGGCCGAAGGCTTCGGCCTCGACGAGGTTCTCGGCCGCGGTCGCGGCAAGGCGCGCGGCAAGGTCAAGGCGAAATATCGCAATCCGGCCGACGGTCAGACCTGGAGTGGTCGCGGCAAGCGCCCACGCTGGTTCAATGCCGCGCTCTCGGCCGGCAAGAAGGAAAAGGATCTGCTGATCGGCTGATGCGTCGCCGCATCGCTCGAAAAAACGCCGGCTTCGTGCCGGCGTGTTTGCGTATGCAATGCGTGACGCAGGCGCTGGCGACGGCGTGCAGCATGGCCGATAATTCCGACGCTCCGTCGAGGACCTCGGAACAAGCCGTGGCCCTGGCGAAAGCGGTTTTGCCGGAATGACGGCCCTTCGATTTGCTCGGACTCTCCTCGATACCGTCCTCGAACGAGGCGTCTTTCACCGCACCACGCCGGCCGCAGGAACGCATGTCAACCATTGCTGGGGCGCCAATGAACAAACCGATCTGGGAGCCGGGCACGGATCGTGTCGAGCGTTCCAACATGAGCCGCTTCATGCGTTTTGCGCGCGAGAACGTCGGCAACGAGGACATCCGCCGCTACGCGCCGCTGTACGATTTCTCGGTCCGTCATCCGGAGAAGTTCTGGCGGCTGGTCTGGGAATTCTGCGGCATTCGCGCGCATGGCGACCACGAGCCCGCGCTCGTCGATCGCGACCGGATGCCGGGCGCGCGCTGGTTCCCGAACGTGACTCTGAACTTCGCGCAGAATCTGCTGCGCTTCAAGGACGAACGCGCTGCGATCGTGTTCCGCAACGAATGGGGACACCGGCGCGAACTCACCTATGCCGAGCTGCATGCGGAAGTCGGCCGCCTCGCGCATGCGCTGAAGCAGGCGGGTGTCGGCAGCGGCGACCGGGTCGCCGGCTTCCTGCCGAATATCCCGGAAACCGTGATCGCGATGCTCGCGACGACCTCGCTCGGCGCGACCTGGTCGTCGTGCTCGCCGGATTTCGGCATCCGCGGCGTGGTCGACCGCTTCGGCCAGATCGCGCCGAAGGTGCTGTTCACCGCCGACAGCTACGGCTACGGCGGCAAGCGCTTCGACTGCCTCGACAAGATCCGCGGCGTTCTCGGCGAACTGCCGAGCGTCGAGAAGCTCATCGTGATTCCGTACAGCGGCGTTGCATTGGAACTCGACGGCCTGCGCAACGCGGTCGCCTGGCCCGATTTCGTCGGCAGCGGCGAACACGCCGCCGAATTCGTTGCGCTGCCGTTCGACCATCCGCTCTACATCATGTATTCCTCGGGCACTACCGGGGTGCCCAAGTGCATCGTGCACGGCGCCGGCGGCACGCTGATCCAGCATCTCAAGGAGCTCGTGCTGCACACCGACCTCAAGCGCGAGGACCGGTTTTTCTATTACACGACCTGCGGCTGGATGATGTGGAACTGGCTGGT
>JBIODY010000156.1:0-5823 GCA_044445505.1 Lysobacterales bacterium | reverse complement strand
TGGTGCCAGATTCGTACGCGTACGAGGTGCGCGCAGCGGTGCCCGATTCGTACGCGCGCGAGGCGCGCGCGTACAGCGGCAGCAACTGTGCGTTGTCGTAGAGCATCTTCTCGAAGTGCGGAATCTCCCACCGATCGTCGACGCAGTAGCGGAAGAAGCCGCCGCCGAGATGATCGGTGAGGCCGCGCGTGGCCATGCGCGCGAGGGTCAGGTGCGCCATCGACTCCGCGTGTTGCCACTCGATGGGAGCTGCAGCTCGTCGTCCCGGCGAAAGCCGGGACCCGGTGTCTTCGTTCTCTGCCAAAACCGCTGGATTACAGACCGCTCCTGCGGTCTGCCCTTCGGGTCGGCTGCGCCGTTCGCTACGGCATCCTGCCTGCGCAGTCCGGCTTTCGTCGGAATGACCAGACGATTTGTGCCTGAGCGATTCTCCACGGGGCAGCGCGAGCAACAGCTCGATCTCGCTCGCATGTGGAAATTTCGGCCCGCCGGGATGACCGCCATTGACGGGATCGAAACTGGCCGCGATGCGTTCGAGTGCGATCCGGATCGGCCCGTCGTCGAGCAGGTCCGCGTAAGCATCGCTGCGCGCGTGATCGGCCAGAAACTGCGCGAGCGCACCGTTTTGCGCGCGCACTTCGTCCGGCTTGTCGTCGAACCAGGCGCGCACGCCCTGCAGTACCTGCACGAACGCCGGCATGCCGTAGCGCGGCATCTTCGGGAAATAGGTTCCGGCGAAGAACGGCAGCAGATCGCCCGGGGTCAGGAACATCGTCAGCGGCCAGCCGCCGCCGCGCCGCGCCAGCGCCTGATGGGCGAGCTGGTAGACCTTGTCGATGTCCGGGCGCTCCTCGCGGTCGACCTTGATGTTGATATAGAGCGCGTTCATGACGCGCGCGGTTTGCGCATCCTCGAAGCTCTCGTGCGCCATCACGTGGCACCAATGACACGCGGCGTAGCCGATCGAAAGCAGGATCGGCTTGTTCTGCGCGCGCGCGGCGGCAAGGGCCGCGTCGCTCCACGACCACCAGTCAACCGGGTTGCCGGCGTGCTGGCGCAGGTAAGGACTGGTTTCGGTAGCGAGATGGTTGGGCATGGCGCCAGTGTAAGCATTTGCCGTTGCAGGAGCGGCTTCGGCCGCGACGCCGTTGGGTTCAGAAGCATCGCGGCTGGAGCCGCTTCCACGGAAATCCAGTACGACGTGGCTTGTCGCGACTGCGCGGAGAGGCTACCGTGCGCGGCCATCGAGTACCCAGGGCCAAAACGTGTCCGATTCCATCGAATATCCGGCTCTGTATCTCAAGCGCGGCGAGGATGCACGCCTGCGCGCCGGCCATCTGTGGGTGTTCTCGAACGAGGTCGACGTCGCGCGCTCGCCGCTGTCCGGCTTCGCGCCTGGCGATGTCTGCGCGATCGTCGATCATCAGGACAAGCCGATCGGGATTGGCTACGTCAATCCGAACTCGCTGATCGCGGCGCGCCTGGTCGCACGCGGACTCGAGCATGCGCTGGACCGGTCGTTGTTCGTGCATCGTCTGAACATCGCGCTCGGCCTGCGCGAGCACCTGTACGACGAACCGTACTACCGCCTCGTATTCGGCGAGTCCGATGGTCTGCCGGGGCTGACCATCGACCGCTTCGGCGACGTGCTGGTCGGGCAGATCACCACCGCCGGCATGGAGCGCCTGAAGGACGAAATCACCGCGGCGATCGTCAAGGTGCTGAGGCCACGCCAGCTCTGGTGGAAGAACGATTCCGCCGCGCGTGCGATGGAACAACTGCCGGAATACTCGGATCTCGGCTACGGCGAATACGGCGGCGAAACGCTGGTGCGCGAGGGCGACCTCGAGTTCGCGATCGATCCGGTCGGCGGCCAGAAGACCGGCTGGTTCTACGACCAGCGCGAGAACCGCAACCAGCTCACGCGCCTGGTCAAGGGCAAGCGCGTGCTCGACATGTTCAGCTATCTCGGCGCCTGGGGCTTGCGTGCAACCGCGTTCGGCGCCAGCGAAGTCGTCTGTGTCGACGCCTCCGCCGCTGCGGTCGAGGCGACCGTGCGCAATGCCGAACGCAATGGTTTGTCCGATCGCGTGACCGCCGTGCGCGCCGATGCGTTCGAGCATCTCAAGGCACTGCGCGAGGCACGCGAGCACTTCGATGTCGTGATCCTCGATCCGCCCGCGTTCGTCAAGCGCAAGAAGGATTTCAAGGAAGGCGGTCTCGCCTACCGCCGCCTCAACGAACTCGGCATGCGCGTGCTCGCGAAGGACGGCATCCTGATCACCTGTTCGTGCTCGCACCACATGCCGCGCGCGAGCTTGCTCGATGCCGTGCAGCAGGGCGCGCGCCATCTCGACCGCCAGGTGCAGATGCTGGTCGCGTTGCAACAGGGGCCGGACCATCCGGTGCATCCGGCGATTGCGGAAACCGAATACCTCAAGGGGTTCATCTGCCGCGTGTTGCCGGCATAATTGGCAGGTGACCTGCAAACCTCACATTCGTCATCCCCGCGAAAGCCGGGATCCATCCTGCTCTCGCACCAAGACAATGGATTCCGGTTTTCGCCGGAATGACGATTCCATGATTGGGCCACTCCAAACGCCGTGATGCATTATTTCGTCGACATCAACCCGATCGCCTTTTCACTCGGACCCGTGCAGGTGCACTGGTACGGCATCATGTACCTGCTCGGTTTCGGCATCGCCTGGTGGCTGGGCCAGCGCCGCCGCGCCGCGGGACGTTTGCCGGTCACGCACGATCAGTTCTCCGACTTGTGCTTCTATCTGATGCTCGGCGTGATCCTCGGCGGGCGCATCGGCTACATGGTGTTCTACGACACGGCCGAATTGATCCATCATCCGCTCAGCCTGATCCGGGTCTGGGAAGGCGGCATGTCGTTCCATGGCGGCCTGCTTGGCGTGCTGGTGGCGGGGCTGATCTGGACGCGCCGCCACGCGATCAACTATTTCGATGCGATCGACTTCATCGCACCGCTGGTTCCGATCGGCCTCGGCCTCGGCCGCCTCGGCAACTTCATCGGCGGCGAGTTGTGGGGCCGGCATACCGATGCCGCGTGGGGCATGATTTTCCCGCGCGCGCTGGAGTCGCTCGGCAGGACGCGTGATGAGCTGTATCAGATGTATGTCGCCGGCCAACTGGACGACGAGGCGCGCCATCCGTCGCAGCTCTACGAGTTCTTTCTCGAGGGCGTCGTGCTGTTCGCGGTGCTGTGGTGGTACTCGCGCAAGCCGCGCCCGCGCTATGCGGTGTCCGGGTTGTTCGCGCTGCTGTACGGGATTTTCCGTTTCAGCGTCGAGTTCGTGCGCGAGCCGGACGTGCAGCTCGGCTTTCTTGCGTTGAACTGGGTCACGATGGGGCAGATCCTGTCGTTGCCGTTGATCGCGGTGGGGTTGTTCCTGCTGTGGAAATCGCGGCGTGCACCGACGCTGGTCGCGGGAGCGTCGGAAGGTGCGACCGCTGTGACCCCCGTATCGAAAAGACATCGCGGCTGAAGCCGCTCCTGGGACAGCGAACGGGAATGCGCCAATACCTCGATCTCCTGCGCCACGTACTCGACCACGGCACGCAGAAATCCGACCGCACCGGCACCGGCACGCGCAGCGTGTTCGGTTGGCAGATGCGCTTCGATCTGGCGCAGGGCTTTCCGCTGGTCACCACGAAGAAGCTGCACCTGAAGTCGATCGTGCACGAACTGATCTGGTTCCTGGGCGGCGGGACGAATATCGCGTACCTGAATCAGAACGGCGTGCGCATCTGGGACGAATGGGCCGATGCCGACGGCGAACTCGGGCCGGTCTACGGCAAGCAGTGGCGGTCGTGGGAGTGTCCCTCTAGCGCGAGTCCTTCGCGCGAGAATCAAGAAGCCGGCATCCTTGCCGGCACTTCTCAACAAGTGCGCACCGTTGATCAGATCAGCTGGGTGGTGGATGAGATCAGGCGCAACCCGGATTCGCGTCGGCTGATCGTCAGCGCATGGAACGTCGCGGATCTGCCGCGCATGGCGTTGCAGCCGTGCCACGTGCTGTTCCAGTTCTACGTCGCAGACGGCAAGCTGTCATGTCAGCTGTACCAGCGCTCCGGCGATATCTTCCTCGGTGTGCCGTTCAATATCGCCAGCTATGCGCTGCTGACCAGCATGGTGGCGCAGGTGACGGGTCTGGCGCCGGGCGACTTCGTGCATACGTTCGGCGACGCGCACCTGTACTCGAACCACGTCGAGCAGGCGCGTGAGCAGCTTGCACGCGAGCCGCGCCCGTTGCCGAAGCTCGCCCTCAATCCCGAAGTGCGGTCGCTGTTCGACTTCCGCTACGAAGACGTCGCGATCGTCGACTACCAGCCGCATGCCGCGATCAGGGCGCCGGTTGCGGTATGAGCGGGATCGGCCCGATCGGGATCGACCTGATCGCGGCGCTCGATCGCAACCATGCGATCGGCCGCGATGGCGCGATGCCATGGCATCTGCCCGACGATCTCGAGCGCTTCAAGGCGCTGACCCTGGGCAAGCCGGTGCTGATGGGGCGCAAGACCGCGCTCGCGATCGGACGTGCGTTGCCGGGTCGCACGAACCTCGTGCTGACGCGCGGCGGCACCGCGCCATTCGCAGGCCAGTTCGCCGTGCATTCGCTCGATGCGGCGATCGCCCAGGCAGGCCATGCGGAACTCGCGGTCATCGGCGGCGGCGAGGTCTATGCGCTCGCGCTGTCGCGAGCGACGCGCATGCACCTGACCTGGGTCGATACCGAAGTCGCAAACGCGGACACATTCTTTCCGCGCTTCGATGCGCGGGAATGGATCGAGACCTCGCGCCTGGAACACGCGATCGATGCGCGGCATGCGTATGCAGTGAGTTTTGTCGATTATGTGAGGCGTGAGCCGTAAGCGCCCCCTTCGCGCAGCTTCCCCCGCTGCGCAGGGAAGCGAAAGCACAATTCACGGCCTCTCCCCGCTCACCGCTCAATCCTGTTCCTTGCCCGCGATCGGCTTGCGGTCGGACTGGATGCTGACGAACTGCGGTTCCTCGCTGTCCACGCGCAGCGCGGTCAGAGCGCCGCCCCAGACGCAACCGGTATCGATCGCGTGGATGCCGAGGCCGACGAAACGGCCGAGCGTCGACCAGTGGCCGCAGACGACACGGATCTCGCGCTGGACCTGTCCCGGCACCTCGTACCACGGATACAGGCCGGGGCGCTGCGTGCCCGGTGCGCCCTTGTCGCCGAAACCGATGCGCCCGCGCACGTCGCAATAGCGCATGCGCGTGAACACATTGATGCCGGCGCGCCAGCGATCGACGCCGCGCAGCTTCGGGGTCCACAAGTCCGGCTTGTTGCCGAACAATTGCTTGAGCAGGCGGTGGTAACCCTCGCCGCGCAGCTTCTCCTCGATCTCGCGCGCTTCCGCGACCGCCTGTTCGATGGTCCAGCGCGGAAACAGACCGGCGTGCAGCAGTGCGAAACCGAGCGTGCGGTCGACATGCAGCAGGTTCTGCTGCCGCAGCCAGCCGAGCAATTCGTCGCGGTCCGGCGCGAACAGCACCTCGCGCAGTTCCGGATTCACGCGTTGCTGATCCTCGCGCTTGCGTTCGGCGATCGCGAGCAGCGACAGATCGTGATTGCCGAGTGCGACGACCGCGCGGTCTCCGAGCGACCTGACCAGGCGCAGCACCGCCAGCGACTGCCCGCCGCGATTGACCAGGTCGCCGCAGAACCACAGCGTGTCGGTCTTCGGATCGAACGCGAGTTTCTCGATGAGCCGGACGAGCTCGTCGTGGCAACCCTGGATGTCGCCGATCGCCCAGACGGACAT
>JBIODY010000155.1:0-5846 GCA_044445505.1 Lysobacterales bacterium | reverse complement strand
GTACCAGGCATCGCGTTCGTCGCGGCACTCCCGACCTCCCATCGGAACGCTGCGGCACAGTTGCGGACGCGATCCGTAGATCGTGCAGCGCATGCTCATCCGATCGACCGCGACGCACCAGCCGTCCTCATGCTGGGCCATGTGTTCCAGACCGTGTTCGTCGTGTTCGGTCAGCCACGCCGGTATCACGTCGCCGGGCATCAGCAGCACGGTCAGGCGGCAGCAGACCGCGGCGCAGTCGCTGCAACGAATGGCAGGGTTGATCGTTTCGGCGCTGGCAGCGGGATCGGCATTCATATCCGTGCATTATCGCCGCTGCGACGCGTTGCGGTGTTATGAGCCGCATTCGGATGGCTATGGCGAAGCCAGGCGCGCCCGAAGATCCGCGGCGTAAGGCGATTTCAACGCCTGCAACAGCGGCTCGATCCCGGCGCTCAACGTGCGCGCCTCGTCGGTCTTCCGCTGCGCGGTCAGTGCATTGGCCAGCGCGACCTTGACCTCGAGCACGCGCGGGTCGTTCGCTGGATGCGGCGGGCTGCGCACGGCGAGTGCTTCGCGCAGCAGGCGCTCGGCCTCGGCGGGCTTGCCGATCGCAAGGCGGGCGCGCGCCTGTGCGAACAGTACGATGCCAAGTCTGTAATGATGCGCAGAGAATCCTCTGCGTGCATAGCCCATCGCCGTATCGGCGGTCAGGTTTGCGCCTTCAGTATCGCCCGCGTCGAGTTGCGCCTCGCTCAGATTGGCCAGAACCTGCGGACGCCAGATGTCGGTATCGCTTTCCGACGGCATGCACGTATCGCGGGTCAGCGCCAGCAATTGTTCGATCGCTTCGGCGTAGCGGTGCTCGAGGCGCAAATTCTGGCCGATGCTCTGGCGCAGTTCGCAGGTTTCGTAGGACGTGTTCGAGCCGTGTTCGAGACTCACTGTCAGAGCCTCCCCTAACACGGCATCGGATTGTGCATAAGCGCCCTGCAACTGCAGCACCAGACCCAAGTCCTGGCGCATATGCAAACTCTTGGTGCTGCGTGGCCCTTCGGACTGTGCGGTCAAGGCCAGCGCCTGTTCCAGCATCGACCTAGCCTCGTCGAAGCGCCCGAGTTCGCGATAATCGACGCCAGCGCAAAAGTATTGGGTGCTCTTCAAGGATGAGGCCATATTAGTCGAAGCATCGAGTTCTTCGAGCATGGCCAGCCGCTGTGGCAACGCTTCTGCGTAACGACCCGAAGATTCGATTGCGCCAAGCAAATCGTTGCGGGCCCACAGTACTCTTGAGTGTTTTGGATCAAGCGAGTCGAGATAAATATTCAACACTTTTTGGTACGCTGCCTCGGCGCGTGCGTAGTCGCCCTTGGCGGAATACAAGTCGCCGGCCTCGTCGACCAAAATTGCGACGCGGTTGCTGTTGGCGCCGTAGATACGGCCGGAAATTGCTTGCGCCTTGCCGAGGGCTGCTGCAGCATCGTCGTAGTGTCTGCGTTCCCTCAGCGCTCGACTCAGATATGCCCATTCGTAGCCCACCATTTCGTTGCGATCGCCGAGCAGGGCTTCGTCCTGTGGCAGCGTTTTGCGAAGCAATGAAATCGCGCTGTCGTTGTCGCCGAGGATGACGAGATTCCGTCCGACGATCCCGTGCGCTTTCGCGATGTCCTGGGCATTGCGCTCCGGCTCGACCTCGAGTAGCGCCAGCGCTTGCTGAGCCTGCGCGAGCGAGGCCTTGAAGTTCCCCGAGACAACCAGGTCTGCCGTACTGACGAGTATGCGCCCGCGCAAATCGTCGGGCACGTGCGAGTCTTGGCTGAGCGCAACTGCTCGGGTGTGCAAGGCACTGGAGCGTACGCTGTCGTCGATGCTCAAGTAGAGCTCACTGAGCAATGCGTCCACATCGGCTTCCAGAGCGGGCTGGTCGACGAAGAGCCGCTGCGCCTGTTGCTCACCCTTTTCCAGCAATTGATGGGCGCTGATCGGCCTGCCCTTGTTATCGTCGGGGTTGGCCTGCTGGAACACGCCGACAAGGAACTGGCGCACTGTTTCGGCGCGCAGCGCCTGTGCGCGTGCGATGGTGGCCTGGTGCAAGCTGACGATCGTCGCGGCCAGACACACCGCGAACGCGATCACCGCGGCGGCGAGCGCGTAGCGATTGCGCTGGGCGAATTTGCGGAATCGATACAGCGCGCTGTCGCGCAGCGCCGAAATCGGCCGTCCGTCGAGATGGCGACGGATATCGGCCGCCAGCGCTTCTGCCGACGGGTAGCGGCGGCGCGGTTCGGCAGCCAGCGCGCTCAACGCGATGCGGTCGAGATCGCCGCGCAGCGCGCGCCGGCGCGCGGCGCCGGTGGTGCGGTCGATGGCCGCGCTTGGCGGCAGCGGATCCGTGTGCGCCGCTTCGGCGCCGCCGGTCGCCGCCAATCGCCTTGGCCGGGTACCGGCCAGCAATTCATACAGCACGACACCGAGTGCGTAAACGTCGGTCGCGGTCGTGATCGCGCCGCCGCTGAACTGTTCGGGCGCCGCGTAGCCGGGCGTCAGCATTCGCGCGACGGTCTGCGTTGCCGCGGCTTCATCGGTCGTCGCAAGCACTTTGGCGATACCGAAATCGAGCAGCTTCGGCGTGCCGTCCTCGCTGACGAAAATATTCGACGGCTTCAGGTCGCGGTGCACGACGAGGTTCTGGTGCGCATACTGCACCGCATCGCAGACGCGCAGGAACAAGCGCAGGCGTGCCGGCAGATCGAGCGCGTGAGCCTGGGCGAAGTCGGTGATCGGCACGCCCTCGACGTACTCCATCACCAGATACGGCGCCCCGTCCGCATCGACGCCGCCATCGATCAGACGCGCGATGTTCGGATGTTCGAGACGGGCAAGGATCTGGCGCTCCTGACGAAACCGCTGCAGCAGGCCGGGCGTCGGATACGCGAGTTGCTTGACCGCGACGCGTTGTTCGAATTCGCCGTCGCTGCGCTCCGCAAGCCAGACCTCGCCCATGCCGCCGGCACCGATCGAGCGCAGCACGCGATAAGCGCCGAATTGCCGCGGTGGCATCCCGGTTACCGAACCCGCGTCCTTGCTCGCGGCGATCAGCGGCGGTGGCGTCTCGAGGAACGCGCCGGCCTTCGCGTCGGCGCGCAGCAGGCGCTCGAGTTCTGTGCGCAGCGCGGCATCGTCGCCGCAGGCCGTGGCGAGCCATGCGGACAACTCGTCCGGCGGGATATCGATCGCCCGCTCGAACAGTTCGGCGAGCAGCTCGCGGTTCATGGCTAAGGGTGGAGCGCAGCGTACAGGTGCGCTTTCGCGCGTCGCCAGTCGCGGTTCAACGTGCGTTCGCTGATGTCGCGCAGGGTCGCGATATCGCTGACGCTCAGGCCCGCGAAGAAGCGCAGTTCGACCAGATCCGACAGCCGCGGCTCCTCCGCTTCGAGCGCGGTCAGCGCGCGATCGAGGCGCAGCAACTCGTCGGGTCCGAGATCCGAATCCGCTATCCCGGCCGCTTCGTCCAGGGTGACCAGGTGCAGGTTTTCGCCACCGCGCTTTTCGGTAAGCCGCGCTCGCGCGTGGTCGATCACGATCTGGCGCATCGCCTTTGCGGCAAGCGCGAAGAAATGCGTGCGATTGTGCAGCTTGCCGCCAGCCGGCTGGGCAAGCTTCATGTAGGCCTCATGCACGAGGCCGGTCGTGTTCAGCGTGTGTCCTGCGGAAGCGGCCAGTTGTCTGCGTGCCAGCAGTTTCAGCTCGTCGTAGACGCGCGTGAACAGCGCCTTCAGCGCCGCTGCATCACCGCTTCCGGCCGCTTCGATCAGTGCCGTGACATTTTCCACCACAGTCGCCCCGCGCTTCCCCCAAGCCGCCGAGTATAGGCGGCTATCGAACGCCTTGTTGCATCACCGATGGCGTTTCAGGCCGGCAATTTCCGTATGGACAGGCAGCCATGTTGCATTTTCTATCGACCAGACCCGGGGCGGGGTCGTCATGCGAGGTCGACTCGGGGAGACTTCAGGAGGGTAACGTCATGAACGAGGGGCATGCAAACATGAAAGTGCAGGTGACATGGCGCCGTGGCGCCCGGCTCGGGCTGTGGGGACTCGTGGTCGCGTTGGCCTGCGCATTTTCCGGTATCGCCGGTGCGCAGGAGCTGATGCTCAAGAAGACCTTGCCGGACCTCGTCGCCGAATCGGAATGGATTTCGGTCGCCGATCTCGTCGGTGCGCAGGCGCACCGCAACGCGCGCGGCAACCTGATCGTGACCGACTTCCGTTTCCGTGCGACGCAGACATTGCTCGGTACTTCTCCAGGCGCCGAATTCGTGCTGAGCCAGGGTGGCGGGACGCTGGCCGGAGAGACGCAGGCGATCAGCGACACGCCGGACCTCGTGGTCGGCAACCGCTATCTGTTGTTCGTGCGTCCCGGTCGCGGCGAGATGTTTCCGCCGTTCGTCGGCGGCGCACAGGGTGCGTTCCTGTTGTCCGCGGATGGCAAGGCGATGTCGCTTGGCGGCGATCGTCGGCGCGTCGTCGCCGACGATCTGCTCGGCCAGGTGAGCGGCTTGATCGCTGCACGTGGAGCGGCGCCGCCGCGCATTCCGGAGACCGGCCTCGTGCCGGCGGGCACCTATCCCGCCAAGTCCTATCTGCCGATCGCGCTGGCACCTCCGCTCGGGCACATGATGCAGGCGGCGCCCGACAGCGCCGAGGCGCCGGCCGGACCGGTCGCCACGCAAACCGGGAGCGCCGCCATGGCGCTCGATGCGGGTTCCGTTCCGCCTTCGGGCCCGGGCATCGACTACCAGTACACACACCGCATCACCCCGCCTGCGGTGATCAACGGTTTTCCGCACGACTGGACGCCGTGGTATCCGGAAGACGAATACCAGATGTCATCCTGGAACCAGTATGGTGGCGACATATTCCATGTCTATACGACGCCGACCGGTGACTGGGCCTGGGGCAACGGCCGCTTCGACCTGGCCGGCTGGCCAACGAACGACACCATGATCGCGCAATTCGGTGAAGGCTGGGGACCGACCACCCTCGGAATCACCTATCGACGCTGGTTCGGCACCGGCCCGATTGTCGAAGCCGATACCGCTCTCAATCCGGCGTATTGCTGGACGCTCGACGAGAGCGCGGCGACCAGTGGCGACCCGTGCTGGGGATTCCGCCAGACCATGCGGCACGAACTCGGGCACTCGTGGGGTCTTGACCACCCGTGGGAAACCCAGAGCGTGTGGTGGGATTCGATCATGAACTATTCGCCGAAGAACTTTCGCTTTGCGCAGCTGTTCGCCGACGACGCCAATGCGGTGCGCGCGGCGTTCGGCGGGCCGGCCATCCACGATGCGCTGCTCAGTCTTTACACAACCACGTACGACGGCACAGCCGGGGCGCAGAGCGCGCTGTACACGCCCACGCAGCAGTACCCAATTTCATTGCAACACGGCACTGATCTCTCGGCCTGGATCGGCAACCAGTTCAAGATCGAGAACCTCGGCACCGACGATGTCGTGGCTCCGACCGTGCAGTTCTTCCTCAGCCAGCAACGCATGACCTGGGCCGCGGGCTATGCGTATCTCGGCAGCGGCACGTACACATCGGTGCCGCTGTTCACGACCTACACCTACTGGATGCCCTCGTTGCCGATCCCGGCGACAACGCCGACCGGCAACTACTGGCTGGGCGCATATCTTCCGGACGCCGACGCCAACATGGACAACAACAGCGCGTGGGCGGACCAGGACCTCACCGTGCATGTCGACAACAATCCGACGACACTGGTGCCGGAAACGTATTGGCAGAGCAGCGAGACCGGCTATCTTGGCCCGGCCGGCCGCTGGAGTTTCACGTTCGCGGCGGAGG
>JBIODY010000154.1:0-5873 GCA_044445505.1 Lysobacterales bacterium | reverse complement strand
CTCGCTGAGGACCAGGTGTGGTCGCGTGACGTAGCACCGTTGTTGGCTGGCCTGCCGCGGAATGTTCTCGACATCTGCCATCACGGCATGACCGAGATGGTCAACAATGCGATCGATCATTCCGAAGGACACGTGATCGGCATTGTCGTGGACCGCAGCGCCGAACGCGTCCTGCTGTTCGTCAATGACGATGGCGTCGGCATCTTTCACAAGATCACCCGCGCTCTCGACCTGCCGGACGAACGCCTGGCGCTGCTCGAGCTTTCCAAGGGCAAGCTGACCACCGATCCGAAAAAGCACTCGGGAGAAGGCATCTTCTTCACGTCGCGCATGTTCGACGCTTTCACGATCGACTCCGAGGGCCTCATGTTCGATCACGACGCCGCGCAGGCGCACGACATTCTGGTCGAACCCGCTTCGGTCGCCCCGAGGGGTACGGCCGTCCTCATGGAAATTGCCACGACCTCTGCGCGAACGCCCAAGCAGGTGTTCGATCAGTTTTCGAGCGGCCCGGACGACTATTCGTTTGCCAGGACCGTCGTGCCGGTGCGACTGGCCAAGGTCGGCGACGAAAACCTGATCTCGCGCTCGCAAGCCAAGCGCCTGCTGCAGCGGGTCGATCGATTCAGTACCGTCGTCCTCGATTTCGCGGGCGTCGCCAGCATCGGCCAGGCCTTCGCCGATGAGGTATTCCGCGTATTCGCGAACGCGCACCCGAGGATCGAGCTGATCGCGGCGCATGCCAGTGCGGACGTGCAGCAGATGATCCGGCGCGCGCAAGTAGCGCGCGAAGACGACGCGCAGCGGTCGCTGTTCTAGGCAATGGCACGAACGGGCGTGACCCGTCGCGGTCGTCGTGGCCGCGCCTGGCGTGCGCGGCCATGAACGTCGGTGTTCAGGACTTCAATACACCGGATGCCTTCGCAACATGGGTCGCGAAGAATGGATCTGGTCAGAGCGCGACCCGGACACCGATCCACGCGCCGCGCGGCTGACCGGGCCCGGAAAAGCGCCGATTTCCGAAGTCCGGAAAGATGCGCCGAGCGTCGCCGAGCGTGCCGAACGTGACATAGCGGCGATCGAACGCGTTGTCGATGCTTGCGAACACGCTGAAGTGGTCGTTTAACGCGTAGGTCGCGCGCAGGTTCAGGATCGTGTAGCCGGCGGTTTCGCCGAGCAGGTTCGCTTCGTCGCCGCGCAGGAACTGGCCGGAGTCCGCGACGAGGTCGCCGCCGACGCTGAGCGCGGCGGTCGCCGCGAAATCGGCGCCGAGCTTGAAGCTGTGCTTCGGCAGGCTCGGGATACGGTCGCCCTTGCGGATGACGATCAGGCCGTCCTCGCCGGCCTCCGGATGGTTCGCGCTGTTCTCGGAGAAACTCGTGAGATACGTCGCGTCGAGCCAGGTGTAATTCGCATACCAGTTGAGGCGCTTGTCCAGCAGCGCGCCGGAAAGGCTTGCTTCAATACCCTGGCGACGCGTATCGCCGACATCCGCGAAGAAGCCTTCGTTCGACTGCGTGCCGCCAGTGGACTGGAACAGGATGTCGTCGGTGTTCGTCGTGCGGAAGAGGGCGACGTGCCAGTGCGTGCGCTCGCCTCTGCCGAGCGTGCCGCGCAGTCCGGCCTCCCAGCTCTTCGCGACGACCTGCCTCAGCGGTGGATCGGACACGAAGTCGTTGGGCAGCTTGCACGGCGCATCCGGGTCCGCACAGGTCAGTTCGACCGGTGTCGGCGCGCGCGTCGATTCGCTATAGCCGCCGTAGACGTTCAGCAGCGGGGTCCATTGCCAAGTGAGGCCGGCGGCCGGATTGACGCGCGAAAAGCTGTGCTGGCCGTCCAGGTCCGGATTGAGGCCGGTTGGGTCGTTGATGGTTGTGCGTGTGTGGTTGCCGCGCGCGGACACAGTCAACGCGAGCCGGTCGGTGATCGACAAGGTATCGGTCGCGTACAGGCCGATGCTGCGCGTATGGCTGTCGACGCTGATCGCATCGGCAGGGATGAAGAGGCCGGAGTTCGCCGAGGTCACACGATTCGGTTGCAGCATCGCCATTTCGAGCACGGAGTCATAGCGCAGCCGCCCGTTGCTGTAGTCGGCACCGAGCACGAACTGGTTTTGCATGCGGCCGATCAGCTGATTGAATGCCAACTGCACGGTGCCGCCGTCGCTGGTCTGCCGTCGCTGGCCGATGTTGTTGATCGCGTCGAACGCTGACGACACCGGATTGCCGTTCTGGTCGAGGATCGGCGCGCCGTCGCCGCCGCAGAGGATGTCGCCGTCGTCCTCGCAGGCCTCGAAATCACCGCCGTCGCCGTTGTAGGACAGCGTGTCGACGGTGCGGTGGTACACGGTGAACGAGAACTTCGTCGCCTCGTTGATATCGACGCTGCCTTGGCCGCTGATCAGGTCCAGCGTGTTCGCGGTTTCGTCGGGCGCGGTGAAGATGCTCGGCCAGCGCTGAGCGAGCTCCTCCACCGGCGTCGCGCCGTTGCCGGTCAGGTCGCTGTTGGCGTGGCCGAGGTGCAGGTCGAACGCGGCCGCGTCGCCGCGCCAGGACAGGGTTCCGTAGAAATTGCGTGTGTTCGACGGCGACGCATCGCGCCAGCCGTCCTCGTCGAAGCGGTTGCCCATCAGGTACCAACCCCATTGACCGGCATGGCCTGCCGTTTCGACCGTCGCGTCGGTGCGGCCGAACGACCCGCCATAGACCTCGAAGCGCGTGCCGGGATCGCTGAAACCGGTCTTGGTCTGCAGCGAGATCGCGCCACCGAGCGTGTTCAGGCCGAACACCGGATTGGCGCCCGCGAGCAGGCTCATGCGCTCGATCGCATCGGTCGGGATCAGGTCCCAGTTGATGGTGTCGCCGAACACCTCATTGACGCGCACGCCATCGAGGTAAACCGACATTCCCTCCGAGCCGCCGAGCAGCGGCGTCGCGGTGAAGCCGCGGAACTGCAGGTCCGGCTGCAACGGATTGCCCTGTGCCGAATTCGCGGTCACGCCGGCAAGATGGCGGCTCATGAAATCGCCGAGGTCGAGCGTCTGTGCGCGCTGCAGCGCGCTGTCGTCGATCGACTGCACGGTGTAGGGGAGTTTGCTGGCCGCAATGTCGGTACCGGTGACCGGCGACACCTCCACGACGGTGACCAAGTCGAGTGCGGTCACGTCCTCGCTCGAGCGCTCCTGCGCGTGTGCAAGCCCGCCGAACAGCACCGCGAGCAGGCACGCGGCCGCGAGTAGTCGTCGATGTGCCGCGGCTTGGGGCAGGGGATGCGGCATTGCCTGCACTGGCAGATGGAGGGCTGATCGATGCTATCGCAAGCGAGCGCCGTCGTGCGGCGCTCACACCGCGGATCAGTACAGGATCACCGTGCGGATTACCTTGCCCTCATGCATCAGCGTGAACGCTTCGTTGATCTTCTCGAGCGGCAACACCGCGGAAACGAATTCGTCGATCTTCAATTCGCCGCGCATGTAGCGATCGACATAACCCGGCAATTGCGAGCGACCCTTGACGCCGCCGAACGCGGAGCCGCGCCAGACGCGCCCGGTCACCAGCTGGAACGGCCGCGTCGAGATCTCCTGGCCGGCGCCGGCGACGCCGATGATGGTCGATTCGCCCCAGCCCTTGTGGCAGCACTCGAGCGCCGAACGCATCACGTTCACGTTGCCGATGCACTCGAACGAATAATCGACGCCGCCATCGGTGAGATCGACGACGACCTGCTGGATCGGCGTGTCCGCGTGATCACCGGGATTGATGCAATCGGTCGCGCCGAGTTGCCTGGCCATCACGAACTTGTCGGGATTCATGTCGATCGCGAGGATGCGCGCGGCCTTGGCCATCACCGCGCCCTGGATCACCGACATGCCGATGCCGCCGAGGCCGAACACCGCGACGCTCGAACCCGGCGTCACTTTCGCGGTGTTCAGCACCGCGCCGATGCCGGTGGTGATGCCGCAGCCGAGCAGGCAGACCTTGTCCAGCGGTGCGGCCGGATCGATCTTCGCGAGTGCGATTTCCGGCAGCACGGTGTATTCGGAAAACGTGCTGGTGCCCATGTAGTGCAGGATTGCTTTGCCGTTCATCGAAAAGCGCGAGCTGCCATCCGGCATCAGGCCCTTGCCCTGGGTGGCGCGGATCGCCTGGCACAAGTTGGTTTTTCCCGATCTGCAGAATTTGCATACGCCGCATTCCGGCGTGTACAGCGGTATCACGTGATCGCCGGGCTTGACGCTGGTCACGCCGGCACCGACTTCCTCGACGATGCCGCCGCCCTCGTGGCCGAGGATCACCGGGAACAGTCCTTCCGGATCGGCACCCGACAGCGTGAACGCGTCGGTGTGGCAGACGCCGGTCGCGACGATGCGCACCAGCACTTCGCCGGCGCGCGGGCCTTCCAGGTCGACTTCCTCGATCGACAGCGGCTTGCCGGCTTCCCAGGCGACGGCGGCTCGGGTTTTCATGGGGCACCTCCCAGTCCGGATATTGTCGGAGCGCTAGCGTGTGATCAGCACGCCCCAGGGCAGCTCACCGACCGGGATTTCCCCGATCACCGCGAGTTTCCCGGTATCGATCACGCTGACGCTGTTCGAGCGTCCGTTCGCGACATAGAGTTTCCTGCCGTCCGGCGTCAGCGCCATGTTCCACGGCCGCTTGCCGACTGCGATTTCCTTGACCACCGCGTTGGCCGCGACATCGATGACCGACACGCTGCCGGCACCGCCATTGGCGACATATACGCGCTTGCCATCCTCGCTCGCGGTCACACCGGCCGCGCGCAGCGCGGTCGGGATGGTCGCGATACGCTTGCGCGCGGCGACGTCGATCACGTCGACGCCGTTCGCGGCCTCTTGCGCGACATACAGATGCGAGGTGCGCGGCACGAACGCGGCGCCGCGCGGGTGGCCGCTGGTCGCGATCGTGGCCACCGATACACGTGCGGCGACATCGATCACGTCGAGATTGTCCGAACCTTCGTTGCTGGTCAGCAACCAGCGGCCGTCCGGCGTGAATTCGCAGTGCTCGGGGTTCCTGCCGCGTACCGGAATCCGCGCCGTGATCGCGAACGAGCGGGCGTCGACGAACAACACCAGATGCTGGCCTTCCGCGCAGACCGCGAGCAGTTTGCCGCCGGGCGCGAGACGCACGCCCTCGGCGTCCTTGCCGATCGCGACCGTGTGCGCGATCGTGTCGTGCGCCGCGTCGATCGCGACCAGGTTGTCGTGCTCGGCGTCGACGACGTAGAGCGTATTGCCGCGCGGATCGGCGTCGATCGCCTGCAGGCGCTTGCCGAGCCGGCCCTGCGCGGTCAGCGTGCGCACGACGTTGTCGGTCGCGGTGTCGATCACCGAGATCGAACCGCTTTTCTGGTTCGGCACGTAGGCGAGCGGCGCGGCGGTCGTGGTCGCTGCGACGGTCAGCAACGCGACGCCGAACGCGGCAGTGACAAACCGGATGGGACGCATCGCGGCTGAAGCCGCTGCCACCGAAGAGCGAAGTGGACGTGCGTTAGCGGACATCGGACTCTCCAGAAGCTCGCAAGCCAAGTCGCTCACGATACGGCATTCCTGCGCGCTTACCAGTTCCGCTTCGCCGGATCGCCCGCGTACTTCGACCGCACCCAGGCGATCAGCTTCCAGGCATCGTCGTCGCTGAGCATGCTGCCGAACGGCGGCATGTCGCCGGCGACCTTTTCCGCGGCGCCGCGCGCGTAGCCCCTGGCCTGGAGCGCGGCGCTGCCGAGCTTGATCAGGTTGAACAGCGTGGTGTCGTCGCTGCCATAAACCCAGGCATCGTTGGTCAGCGGCGGGCACATGCCGCCGCCGCCGGCCGTGCCATGGCAACCGCTGCACGCTTTCTCCGCAAACAGGT
>JBIODY010000153.1:0-5882 GCA_044445505.1 Lysobacterales bacterium | reverse complement strand
CGGACATGCGGTCGAGAAGAACAACCGCGATGGACGCCGTGCGTGGCGCTTCTCGGTGAACATGGACAACGGCCATCGGATCAGCGTGACCCAGGGCGACAACGCGGACATCCGCGAGGGCGATCGGGTGCGGGTTTCCCAAGGACGCATCGACCGTTATTGATCGGCCCCGATCCGCCGCCACGCAAGAACGTGTCGCGGCATCGTCAATCCGGGTCCAGCGCGTTTTCTCCCGCAGCGGGCAATGCGCGCCGGCCCGGCCGATACGAGCCGACGAAGATGCCGACCAGCGACAGCGCGACGCCGATCCAGTCGAGCGTCCGCGTCGGCCGCGCGAACAGCAGCACGTCGAACACGAACGACAATGCCGGCTGCAACAGCAGCAACAGCCCGATCGTCGACGCCGGCAGTTGCGGCATCGCGCGGGTCAGCAGCACCCAGCCGAATACCTGGCCGAAAAATGCCAGGCCGAGCAGCGCGCTCCAGCTCTGCGTGTCGGGGATGGCGAAACTTTCGCCCTCGACCAGCGCGCCCGCGCCGAGCACCAGCGCACTCAGCAGCGAACTCACGCACAGCAGCTGCGCCGGCGCGAGGCGCACATGGCCGGCGCGCTGCGCGTGTCGCGTCGAAAGCATGTAGATCGCATAGGCGAAACCGGTGACGACGCCAAGGACGACGCCGAGCCGGTATTGCGCACCGACCGCGGACCAGTCGAATCCGACCAGCAGATACAGGCCGAGAAACGCCAGCGCGATGCCGGCCAGGAATTGCCAGCCGAGCTTCTCGCGGTACAGCACGAATCCGGCCAGCGCCATCAGGAACACCTGGAAATTGCCGAGCAGGGTCGCCAGTCCCGGGCCCACATACAGGATGCTCCGGTGCCACATCATCAGGTCGACCGCGAACGCGGCACCGGGGACCAGCAGCCAGGTGACTTCGGCGAGGCGCACGGGGCGCCATTGGCCGAGCGCAAACAGGCCGACCAGCAGCATCAGGCCGCCGAAACCCATGCGATAGAAACCCGACATCGTCGGCCCGACGTGCGCGAGCTTGACGAACACGCTGGTCGTGCTGATCGCGGCGGCACCTGCGATCATCTGCACCAGCGCCGCGCGCGGCAGTTCGCCTGCTGTCGCCGGCATCAGACGACTTCGTCCGTGCGCGGCAAGGTCTCGACCTCGGCCGCCGCATCGCGCAGCCATTCCTGCAGCGCCGGCAGCGCGAGCAGCGCATCTACATAGTTGCGCGGACCGGTGTCGAGCGCGACGCCGTAGGTCTCGAAGCGCAGCGCGACCGGTGCGTACATCGCGTCGGCGATCGAAAATCCGCCGAACAGGAATGCGCCGGCGCTGCCGAAGCGCGCGCGACAGTCGCGCCAGATGGCACAGACGCGATCGATATTGCGCTGTGCCTCGGGTTTGACGATGAAGTTCCGGGTGCGGCGACGGCAATTGAACGGCAGCGCCCCGCGCAACGCCTGGAAACCCGAATGCATCTCGGCACTGACCGAGCGCGCGACGGCGCGTGCAGCCGCGTCGCGCGGCCAGCCGGTGCGATCGAGGAACGTCTCGTCGGCATATTCGCAGATCGAGAGCGAGTCCCAGATCGCGAGATCGCCATGGAGCAACGCCGGCACGGTGCGGCTCGGCGACCAGCGCGCGATGTCGCGCGCGAATTCAGGCGTGTCGAGCGGCAGGCGCACCTCGTCGAACGCGACGCCGTGATGGCGCAGCAGCAGCCACGGCCGCAACGACCACGACGAGTAGTTCTTGTTGCCGATCACCAGCGTCGTGCGTGGATTCATCCGCCATGTCCATGTATTCGGTGCATGCATTGCGGCGGCGCCCGTGCGGCCACCGTGCGCGGCACGTCAGATCGGCGCCGGCTCGCCGGCAAGGCCAGCATCAGGATCACGTTCCTCGCGCAACGCCGCATCGATCGCGTGGGCGATCGTGGCCGCTCGTTCGACATCATGCCCGGCGACCATCACCGACACCAGGTTCCACGCCGGCAGCTCGCCGATCGCGCCGGTCAGGTATTCGCCGCTGACGAAGGCCGGGATGCCCTCGAACGCGAGCGCATTCTTGACCAGGTGCGCGTCGATGATGTTCTCCGCGCGGTAGACTATCTTCATGCGGATGCCTTGGCCGGATGCCGGAAAAGCCCATCCGGCACTTTGACTGACTCGCGTGCGGGACGTCCTTGCGTATGCATGCCGGGATCAGTCGAATGGCAGTGGCAATATGTCGCTGTGTATCCATATGCCGTTCGCGACACCGGCCTGCTGCATCGCCCCTATGCTGCGCCCGGCGACCGGCGTATCTTCGCACGCTGGCGGCCCGACATGGCGCGTCGCGCCACTTTCCGTTGCCGAGACGTGCATGATCCTGCTTTCCGCCGACGACACGCTCGCCGAACGCATCCGCGAATGCGTGCTCGAATTGCTGGTCCAGCGCGGCCCCGGACGCAGCATCTGCCCGAGTGAGGCCGCGCACCTGCTCGCGATGCGCATGGAATGCGGCTGGCAGGAACTGATGCGGCCGGTGCGCACGGTTGCCACCGCGCTGGCCGAGGGCGGCGTCATCGAGGCGCTGCAGCACGAAGCGGTGGTCGACATCCGCGATGTACGCGGCCCGGTGCGCCTGCGGCTGCGCTCGCTGGGCGGGCGGATCTCCCGCGCCGGCTGAGTTCGCCCGCCCGATTCGCTTTCGGCGGCCGCGCCGCTACACTCGTGGTCTTCAGTTTTCCGGACGCCGCGCTGGCGGCACACAGGCATGACCGAAACCGTCGTCCCGACCGCGGCTGGAGCCAGCCCGGGCGCCATCAGCAATTTCATCCGCCAGATCGTCGTCACCGACCGCACTGCCGGCAAGCATGGCGGTCGCGTCGCGACGCGCTTTCCGCCGGAACCGAACGGGTATCTCCATCTCGGGCATGCCAAGTCGATCTGCCTGAACTTCGGCCTCGCGCGCGACTTCGCCGGCACCTGCAACCTGCGCTTCGACGACACCAACCCGGCCAGGGAAGACGTCGAGTACGTAGAGGCGATCGAGGCCGACGTGCGCTGGCTCGGCTTCGAATGGAACCAGTTGCACCACGCCTCGGACTATTTCGAGATTTTCTATCTGTGCGCGGAGAAACTGATCCGGGGCGGCAACGCGTTCGTCTGCGACCTGTCCGCCGACCAGGTGCGCGAATACCGTGGCACCCTGACCGAGCCCGGCCGCGACTCGCCGTGGCGCGAGCGCAGCGTCGAGGAGAATCTCGACCTGTTCCGGCGCATGCGCGCGGGCGAGTTCGCCGATGGCGCGCGCACCCTGCGCGCGAAGATCGACATGGCCGCGGGCAACATCAACCTGCGCGACCCGGCGCTGTACCGCATCCGCAAGGTCGCGCACCAGAACACCGGCGATGCGTGGCCGATCTATCCGATGTACGACTACGCGCATAGCCTTTCGGATGCGGTCGAGGGCATCACCCATTCGCTGTGCACGCTGGAGTTCGAGGATCACCGGCCGCTGTACGACTGGTGTCTCGACCAGCTGGACCTGCCGGGCGATGCGGCGTTCGTCGAACCGATGCGTCGGGCCGGACTCGGCGGCCACGCGAGCCGCCCGCAGCAGATCGAGTTCGCGCGCGGCAATCTCGACTACACGGTGATGAGCAAGCGCAAGCTGATGGCGCTGGTGCAGGATCGACTCGTCGACGGCTGGGATGACCCGCGCATGCCGACCCTCGCCGGCGTGCGCCGGCGCGGCTTCCCGCCTGCGGCGATCCGCGCGTTCTGGGAGCGTGCCGGCGTGACCAAGCAGAATTCGGTGATCGAGTTCAGCGTGCTCGAAGGCTGCGTGCGCGAGGAACTCGATGCGCGCGCACCACGCCGCATGGCCGTGCTCGATCCGCTCAAGCTTGTGCTCACGAACCTCGATGCCAGGCACGCGGAGACGATCGGATTCCCGAACCACCCGAAGAACGGCGAATTCGGCACGCGCCAGGTGCCGTTCTCGCGCGAACTGTGGATCGAGCGCGAGGATTTCGCCGAGGTGCCACCGAAGGGTTTCCACCGTCTGGTGTCCGGCGGCGAAGTGCGCCTGCGCGGCGTCGGCATCGTGCGCTGCACCGAGGTCGTGAAGAACACCGACGGTTCGATCAGGGAACTGCACGCCACGCTCGATCCGGATACGCGCGCCGGCATGCCGGGCGCCGACCGCAAGGTCAAGGGCACGATCCACTGGGTCAGCGCGCAACATGCGCTCGCCGCCGAAGTGCGCCTCTACGAGCGCTTGTTCACGGTCGCCGATCCGGACGACGACCGCGACGGCAAGACCTACGCGGACCACATCAACCGCGAGTCCAGGCGCATCGTGCAGGCCTGGCTCGAACCGGAGCTGGCCGCAACCGAACCGGAACACAATGTGCAGTTCGAGCGCCTCGGCTACTTCGTCGCCGATCGCCGCGACCATACCCGGGCGAAACCGGTGTTCAACCGCACGGTGACCTTGCGCGATTCCTATTCGAGTACGACGCGCTGATCTGCGGGCACGCCGGCAGCCCTCCGGTCAACGATTGTTCGGCACAGGGCGGCCGTTGCCCGGCCGCCACGTCGCACGCAACGGATGCGCCTCGGTGTTGAACGTGACCGCATCGAAATCGAGCGCCTGCGGCGCGAACAGCAGGTAGTAGTACTTGAAGGTCTCGGCGAACACGAAACTCTCCATGCGGTCCTTCTTCTGCTTGCTGACCACGTCCGCGAGCGCGGCATAGCCCGCGTCGGTGCGGCACCAGCGCACGAAGTCACGGAACATCGTGCGGCCCATCGCAAGATATTTCGGATCGCGGGTGTAGTGATACAGGTAATATGCCGATTCGACGATCTCCGGGCGCAGCGCATACCCCGGCACCACGACCCGCATCGCCCGGTAGTCGAGCACCTCGGGTTCGATGTCGTGCAGTCGCCACATGCGGAACGACGAATCCTGCAGGCGCGCCGCGCGCGGCACGTCGCCGGACAGCGCCAGCAGCGCCGGAAAGAACGCATCGAGCGCACCGTAGTAGCTGTGGGTGCGTTTGCCCGTGTTCATGTCCGCGTAGCCGTACCACAAGGCTCCGTCGACCTCGTCGGCAAGATGACGGTTGACTGCGGCGATGCCCGGCTTCCACATCGCGAGGCAGTCGTGGTCGCCGAACAGGCGCCAGCATTTCCACAGGTACTCGTAGTAGGAGTCGATGCCTCCGGAGATGTGCGATTCGGTGTCCAGCCAACGCCCGCTGTCGGCATCGATCGAGGATCCGACCAAGCCGATCGCCGAACGCCGCTTCCAGGTCTCGACCAGCGCGCGCTTCGCCTTCGCGTAGAACACCGGCTTGCCAGTGAGCTTCGACAGGGTGCCGAATTCGAGCAGCAGCGTCCCGGTCTCGGCCGGATTGGTCGCGGTCCCGCGCGTCTTGCCGGTGCCCAGGTTCACTTCGACATATGGCAATCCGGTTGCTGAATCGAATACCGGCAGCAGGCGCGTGCCGAGGTCCTCGGCCTTGCGCAGCAGGCGCTCGTCGCCGCTCAGCTGATAGCCGGACAGCAGTCCGCCGAGCAGGCGGATCGTGACCTCGAAATTCTTGACGTAGATGTCCTGGTCGAAATCGAGCCTGGTCGCGATCAGCTCGCGCGCCGCGTCGGCCTCGTCCCTGAAACCCATCAGCAGCAGGGTGTCGAGCGCGTCGACGGGCGTCATCAGCAGCGGTTTCGCGTACCAGTCGTGCGGCTTGCGACTCAGCGGCGCGAGATCGTCATGACCCCAGGCATCGCGTCGATAGCCCTGCCACGCATGCAGGAATTCGGCCTTGACCTCGCCGGCGAGGAGTGCCGATTGCGCGGCGTCGATTTT
>JBIODY010000152.1:0-5903 GCA_044445505.1 Lysobacterales bacterium | reverse complement strand
GGCCGGCATCGAGAAGGGCGCGAGCCTGGCGATGTATTTTGCCGATCGCGCCGTCGTCGTCGTGAATCCGGAGGTGTCCAGCGTGCGCGACTCCGACCGCATCCTCGGCCTGCTCTCGAGCAAGACGCGCCGCGCCGAACAAGGCAGCGGCGGCGTCGAGCAGCATCTGCTGCTGACCCGCTACAACCCCGAGCGCGTCGCCAGCGGCGACATGATGGGGGTCAACGACGTCAAGGAGATCCTCGGCATCGAGGTACTCGGCGTGATTCCGGAATCGACCGGCGTGCTGACCGCATCGAACGCCGGGGTGCCGGTGATCCTCGATGACGAGTCCGCGGCCGGCCAGGCCTATGCCGACGCCGTGGCGCGCCTCGCAGGAGAAACCCGGCCGATGCGCTTCGTCGATGCGCAGAAGAAGGGCCTGCTGGCCCGCATCTTCGGGAGCTGATCATGGGACTTTTCGCTTTCCTGCGCTCGCGCCCGAAGAACACCGCCTCGGTCGCCACCGAACGCCTGCGCATCATCGTCGCCCAGGAACGCGCCGCGAGCGGCCGGCCGGACTACCTGCCGCTGCTGCGTCGCGAACTGCTCGAGGTGATCCGCAAGTATGTGAACATCGATCCGGATGCGATCGAGATCCACGTCGAACGCGACGGCGACCAGGAAGTGCTCGAACTCTCGGTCGCACTGCCCGAAAAGCAGAGCAACAACGCCGCCGCGGCAGCCGCAGCGGCCAGCGAAGCCTGAGCGGCGCGCTGGCGCCGCGGGATTTCCCATGTCGGCGATCATCGCGGGCCGCGCGGCCACGGATGCCGGCGCCGCTGCAATCCAGGTGCTGATGCTCGCGGACATCGACGTCGCCGCCGCGCGCGCGCTGCTCGCCGGATACGACCTCATGCTGGTTCCGGTCGCCACTGGTGCGCCGATCCCCGGCAGCTACTGGGGCGATTCGGAAGCCGGCGTGATCGCGCATGGCGTCTATGCACGTGCCGACACGCCAGTGCATTCGCTGCTGCACGAAGCCTGTCATCTGATCGTCGCGCCGACGGAAAAGCGCCGCTCGATCCACACCGATGCCTCGGACTCGGACATCGAGGAGGACGCGACGTGCTACCTGCAGATCCTGCTCGCCGACGAACTCGCCGGAGTCGGTCGCGAGCGCTTGATGGCCGACATGGATGCGTGGGGTTATTCGTTCCGCCTCGGCTCCGCGCGCGCCTGGTTCGAGCACGATGCGGAAGACGCGCGCAGCTGGCTCGGCGCGCGCGGATTGCTGCCACCGGGCAGGCGCTAACGCCGATCCCGCCGCGCCCGCACGCGTCCCTCAACGGAATGACCACGTGGCGCGGCGAAGCGCCTCCGTGCCGGCCGCGGATTTCAGCGGTCGTCGTCGCATCCTCGATTCGCCATGCGCCGGCGGGCAGCGGTCGCAGGCGCGGCTTGCAGTACGAAGCGGCCGTCAGTAGCCTGCCCTGCACGGCAGGATCTTCCCCGCCGCCCGAGTCCCGACTTTCGAGAGAAGCCATGCAACGCTGGACCAAGCTCCCCGATGGCCGCTTCATCGACGCCAACCGCATCGCCTACATCGGGAAAGCCGAAGCCTACGCACGCTTCGACGAGGACGGCAACGATATGGGCATCGGCTACGCGGTCAACATCGGCACCGACTTCCCGCGCGAAACCCAGTTGACCGTGAGCGGCGGCAAGGATGAGGTGTTCGCGGTGTTGCGCGCGATTCTCGGCAGTTCGTCCGTGCCAGCGGTTCCACCGCCCGCAGCGGTCGACTGAAACGGTCATCCACCGCGCCGACTAACCGCGCGCGGCGCGGGCAGGCCCGGGCTCACGTCCCTCGATCGCGCAATACAGCCGCCACGCCGCGAAGCCGAGCGCGGTCGACAGCAGCGCGCCGGCGGCGAGCTTGAGCATGCTGCCGGACAGCAGCGGCGAGAGTACGCCGGCGATCGCTGCGCTGATCAGGAGGCTCACGAACGCCTGCACCGACGACACTGCGCCGCGCGCCTTCGGGAAGCGATCGAGCAGGAGCAGGGTCAGGGTCGGGAAGTTGATGCCGATGCCGATCGCATGCAGGCCGATCGGCAGCACCGACCACGGCACGCGCGGCTGCGGCAGCACGAACGCGACCACGAGATTCAGCGCCGACGCGGCGAGCATGATTGCATAGCCCAGGCGCACGGTCGCGGCCGCGCTCAGGCGCCCCGCAACGCGCCCGGACAGGAACGCGCCGAACATCATGCCGCTGATCGCCGGCACGAACAGCCATGCGAACTGCTGCGCATCGAGCTTGAGCAGATTCAACACGACCGCTGGTGCGGATGATATGTAGATCCACAACGCGTTGAAGTTCAGGGAGCCGGCCAGCGCGAGCGGAAAGAACGCGGCGTCGCCGAAGATCCTGCGATAGGTTTGCCCCAGCTCGCGCAACGACAAGCCGAGCCGGTGCTCGTGCGGATGCGTCTCCGGCAGCAGGGCCACGCATGCGGCCCAAAGCGCGAGCGCGAACGCGGCCAGCAGCCAGAAAATCATCGGCCAGCGCGCAAACGCGACGACCCAACCGCCGACGATCGGTGCGATCGCCGGCGCGACGCCGAAGATCATCGACACCGTCGACATCAGCTTCTGCGCCTCGATGCCGTCGAAGCAGTCGCGGATGATCGCGCGGCCGACAATCAGGCCCGCGCCGGCGGACATGCCCTGCAGCGCGCGGAACGCGAGCAGCGTCTCGATCGAACCGGATAGCGCACAGCCGATCGAGGCCAGCGCGAACACCACGACACCGACCAGGATCACGCGCCGCCGGCCCAGCGCGTCGGAGAACGGACCGTGCAGCAACGACATCAGCGCGTAGGCGATCATGTAGACGCTGATCGTCTGCTGCATCGCGAACGGGTTCGCGTGCAGGTCGACTTCGATCGCCGGGAATGCAGGGAAGATCGTGTCGATCGAGAACGGCCCGAACATCGCCAGCGCAGCGAGCAAGGGCGCGAGCAGGCGGCGGTGCGGGCTGGCGGAGGGAGTCATCGACGATGCATCCGGGGGCCGCGCATGCTACACCGGCACTGGTGCCGCGCGCCGCGACATTTGTCGCCTGCGGGTCGCGGTTGCTATGATCCCGGCGTTCCGCACGGAGATGGCATTCTCCTCGAACCGCCGCGAGGCTGATGATGCCTGAGGAAGTTCCCGGGTCACGGGGAGCGCTCAGGCTCGTGGAAGAACTCCACGATTCCGCGCCGCGCCGCGTTCCGGGTGTGATCGACCGAACCCGGGAGCGCCATGAACTTCGTTTCCTTCCTGTCCGTCGGCTTCGGCGCATTCGCCGGCGCGGTGCTGCGCTGGTTTCTCGGACTCGCGCTGAACCCGATCCTGCCGGCCCTGCCGCTCGGCACCCTCAGCGCAAACCTGCTCGGCGCGCTGATCATGGGCTGCGCGATGGGATTCTTCGCCCACTACGAAACCCTGCCGATCGCCTGGCGTCTCGCGATAACGACCGGCTTCCTCGGCGGCCTGACCACATTCTCGACGTTCTCGGGCGAAACCGTGACCCTGTTCCTGCGCCAGCAGTACGCGTGGACAGCGGCGATCATCACCGCGCATCTCGCCGGCTCGCTGCTGATGACGCTGGCCGGCATCGCGCTGGTCCGCACGCTGCTGCGCACATGATCGTTCGGTACGCATCGTGGTGGGCTGAAGCCCACCCTACAACCTCGGTTTGAATCCGGAGAAGCGCATGAAAGGCTGGTCGCTGCGTTTCTACATGCACGAGAACCAGAAGCACCGCGGCATGCTGCTCTACGATTGGCTGCTCGAGCAGGCGAAGAGCCGCGGCATCCATGGCGGCTCCGCGTTCCGCGCGATCGCCGGTTTCGGTCGCCACGGCGTCCTCCAGCAACAGCATTTCTTCGAACTCGCCGGGCAATTGACCGTGCTGGTCGAATTCCTCGTCTCGGAACGCGAAGGCGACGAGCTCCTGCGCATCGTGAGCGAGGACGGCGCACACCTGTTCCATGCGCGTTTCGCGGCCGAGTTCGGCGTGATCGGCGAACCCGACCACGGCGGCTGATCCGGCGCGGGCGGATTCTTTCCACTTTTCGCCGCGTGCCCCCATCGCCGCGCGGACACGCTACTCTTGCGTCGAAGGCCGAGACGGAGTCCCTCATGCTCGCATCGCGTTCGCCCGGCCGTATCGAATCCCTGCTCGCCAGTGCCGGCGTGCGCATCGACGGCTCCGCGCCAACCGACCTGCGCGTGCACAACCCGCATCTGTATTCGCGCATCCTCGCGCACGGCTCGCTCGGCCTCGGCGAGGCGTACATGGACGGCTGGTGGGATGCCGACGATCTCGATGGCTTCCTGTTCAAGCTGCTCGACGCGCACCTCGACGAACGCGTCGGCACGCTCGAGGACGCTTGGCTGTACCTCAAGGCGCGCCTGGTCAACCTGCAGCGCGGCCGACGCGCGTTCGTGATCGGCGAGCGCCACTACGACCTCGGCAACGACCTGTTCCAGGCGATGCTCGGCAAGCGTCTCGTGTATAGCTGTGGATACTGGAACAATGCAGACGATCTCGATAGCGCGCAGGAGGCCAAGCTCGATCTGGTCTGCCGCAAGCTGCAGCTGGCGCCCGGTCTGCGCGTGCTCGACATCGGCTGCGGCTGGGGCGAGGCGCTCAAGTTCGCCGCCGAACGCCATGGCGTTTCCGGGGTCGGCGTGACCGTGTCCCACGAACAGGCGGAGTTCGCGCGCGAACTGTGCCGCGGCTTGCCGATCGAGATCCGCGTCCAGGACTACCGCGAGGTCAGCGAACGTTTCGATCGCGTGTACTCGATCGGCATGTTCGAGCATGTCGGAGTCAAGAACTATCGCACCTACTTCGAGGTGAACCAGCGCTGCCTCGCGCCGGACGGCCTCGCGCTGCTGCATTGCATCGGCGCGAACAGCTCGAGCAACCATACCGATCCGTGGATCGCGAAATACATCTTCCCGAACTCGATGGTGCCGTCGGCCGCGCAGGTCACCCAGGCCCGCGAGGGCCTGTTCGTGATCGAGGACTGGCACAACTTCGGCGCCGATTACGACCGCACACTGATGGCCTGGCGCGCGAACTTCGACGCGGCGTGGCCGCAGCTCGCGGGAAAATACGGCGAACGCTTCCGGCGCATGTGGAGCTTCTACCTGTCCGGCGCGGCAGCCGCATTCCGTGCGCGCCGCGACCAGCTCTGGCAGATCGTGCTGTCGCCGCACGGCGTGCCCGGCGGTTATCGCGCGCCGCGCTGAGCCGCGGCCAGGCAACGCCCATCACAGCGCGCGCTTCTCCCGGGGTGATCCGAGGGCGCGCAGCGGGCGGCGCGCCCTGGTTGTTCCGACGTTGCGCCTAGCGCACGCTGGTGAACGTGTTGGCAAGACCCAGATCGAAGTCGGCATCGACCTTGGCGCCTCCGGCGGCGGCATCGTCGACGTGCAGCTTGCCAACCAGATGGTCGGGCTTGTTCGTCGACAACGTGAACGCATCCGGGCCGGTGCCCCCGGAATACTGCACGCGTTCGCCTTCGAGGCGCACCGCGTAAGCAAGATGCCGCGCATCGCCGTAATCGACCATCGCGCCGTCCTCGAGCGCGTTGTCGGCGCACGACAGCGTCTTGCAAGCCTTGATCTTCGCGCCGATGTCGGCGCTGGACAGATAGAGGCGCAGCACGGTCTTGCCCGCATCCATCTCGTCCGGACCGCGGACCATCCAGGCGTGCTTAATCGTGCCGGCGTGGCCCTGGAACGAGATCGTTCCGCTGGCGCTGTCGGCCGCCAGGGCCACGGTCGAAGCGGCGAGTGCCAGCGCCGAACAGGCCAGTCGGGTGCGAATTGCGTTCATGGTTTTGCTCCTCGGGTCATGG
>JBIODY010000151.1:0-5907 GCA_044445505.1 Lysobacterales bacterium | reverse complement strand
CTGCCCGCCCGCGAACACCTGCTTGCGTTCGCCGCGCGCATCGACGGCAGTCTCGCCGCGCTCGCCACAAACCTGCGCGACGCCACTCCGCCCCGAATCACCAACCTGCGCGAGGAGGAACGCACACTCGCCACGCAACTCGCGAAAGACGCCGGCGATGACACCAGCGGGGCTGCCGCAGCGATCATCGAAGCTCTCGACCGCATGACCGACAGCATCGACACGCTTGCCCATATCCTGATGCAACCCGACCAACCCGATACAGCGCGGCAAGATCGGCGATGAGTCCAGCGACCTGTCGGGCAAGTGATTCGATCCAGAAAAACGGGGACCTCGGCAATTTGTTGAATTCAATCGCCTCCGCCCCTTTTCAACACGGACTCACTGCAGCATCACGTAACCGAACATCACCCCACCCGCCAAACCCAGCAACACCGATCCGACCCATACCAGGCGCTTGCGCGTCAACGCGGCGACCGCGCCGAGCGCGATCGCAACCTGCAACAATGCGACCGCCTGTGCGAAGATATGATGGCGATGCATCAGGTGGTCGGCTTCGGTCGATTTCTCGTCGCGCTGTTTCTCCAGCGCCTCGGCGCGCAACTTGCTCTTGCTCTGGTCGTCGGCGAAGCGCTGGGCGTTCGCGGCGAGGTCGGTGGGTAGGTCCTTGCCGGCGGCCAGCCATGCACTCCCGCCGGCCTGGCTGATCGCGAGCTTGAGACCCTTGGCCTGGTAGTACGCCCACTGATCCGACGCTTCGGCCTGCAGGCGTGTGGATTCGGTCTTCAGGATCAACGCTTCGTTGACCGTGCTGCCGGCTTGCAGCGCAGCGATTGCGGCGGCAGCCGCGAAGACCGCGGTGGTCAGCGCGACCGTGCGCAGCAGCGCGCCGGAGTCGCGCTCGAGTTCCTCGTCGATGGTCTCGCGCAACTTGTCGGTATCGATTTCGATTTCTTCAGGCATGGCGTGTCCCCAAGGGTCTTGAGCGCGGCCATTGTATGCGCGGAATCCGCGCGCCGCCGCTTGTCGACTTGCAACGCGGGCCGCCCGCCAACACCGGATTCCATCCCTCGTTTCCCGCCCTCACGCGCTTGCCAAGCAATGCCAGACGGGAACTCGCCGGGTCATGTCATGTTTTGGTGCCGCTTGCCGTATTTGAAGAGTACAGGCAGGAAAACGGCGGGATCACTTGCCGTCCGGCTTGTCCGACACCCGGCGTTGGCCCTGCCTCGCCATCGACCGGGATCATTTGCAGTCGACGCGAAGCATCGCGGCGCCGGCTGATCGAGATACGGCACCTTTCCCCGACGTCGCGACCGCGACACAGGGATCGTGCGCGCCCGCCGACAGGATGGCGTGGATGGCGGGCCGCCCCTCGCGTTATCCAGACAAACGACCTGACCCACTCAGGGCCGCGCATCGACATCACCGCGGTCTCGTGCGACGAATCGGCAACGGGTGTTGCCGCTTTCGAAACCAGGAATCGTCGGCGCCAACCCGGTGCCGTTCGAGGCAGGAAAGATGGCCTGAGGAGGCTCGATATGAGATTGCACATCGCAACAGCCGTGTTGTGTCTGGTGGTCGGCGCCACCGCGGCGCCGCTGGGCCGGGCGCAGTGGCACGCAACCGCGGGCGCGCAGAACCACGACATGGGACGGCAGGCCCTGGCCTTTCTTCCCAATGAAATGTGGATCCATGCGGGCGATGGCATCACCTGGACGTTCGACGCCAACGAGATCCATACCGTGACGTTCCTGGTGACCGGCGAAGTACAGCCGCCTTTCCCGGTGGGATGCCCGCCGGGTCCGCCACCCGGCATCACGCCTGACGGTTCCAGTTTCGACGGCACGAGTTGTGTCAACGCGGGCCCATCGGTCACCGGGCAAACCTATACGGTCAATTTCCCCGTGGCCGGCAACTTCAAGCTGATATGCCTGGTGCACCCGGACATGACCGGTACCGTGCACGTCCTCGACCCGTCGCTGCCCCTTCCGCACAACCAGGCGTTCTATGACGATGAGGCGGCCGACATGCGGCGCGATCTGCTGCACATGGATTTCGGCCATGACGGCGATCATGCGCCGGCCGGCGCCGATCACTCGCATCCGTCGGCGCATGACGTGACCGCAGGCGTCGGCGAGGTTTCCTCGACGGCAGGCGGACATCAGACCCTGTCGGTCATGCGCTTCATGCAGGCAAGGACCGTGGTCCATGTCGGCGAGACGGTCGAGTGGAACAATGCGGATCCGGTGACTCCGCATACGATCACGTTCGGGACCGAGCCCGTGGATCCCATTCCGCCGTCCGGCAACGTGCCGATCATTACCGATCCCGACGGCGCGCTGCACGCGACCTTGAGTTCACCCACGACCGACAACGTGCACTCGGGGTTCGTCATGGCGGAATCGCAGGACGGCATCGGTATTCCGCAGGCGCCGCTCACCGTGACGCGCTTCAGGGTGACATTCGCGCAGGCCGGCACGTACCCGTTCAAATGTGCCCTGCATGACGACCTGGGCATGACCGGTCAGGTGATCGTTCGCCCGTGAGTCGCGGAGGCTGACGCCGCGCGGGGCCTCGACGCCGCCCCGCGCGGCACTTTCCCGGCGCGGCGCCGAGGCGACGGCGCCGCGTTGTGATCGCGGTCGCGAACCATCGCAATCCGCATCCGGTTAAACTCCCCGCGATGCTGAAGATCGACACCCACGCGCACATCCTCCCGCCGACTTGGCCGAACCTGGCCGAGAAGTACGGCGACGACCGCTTCCCGGTCATGACCGAATCCGGCGGCCGCCACCGCATCTACAAGGACGGCAAGTTCTTCCGCGAAGTGTGGGCCAACGCGTTCGATCCCGAGGTGCGCATCGCCGACTACGCGAAATTCGGCGTCGACGTGCAGGTGGTGTCGACCGTGCCGGTGCTGTTTTCGTACTGGGCCAAGCCGAGCCAGGCGCTGGAATTGCATCGCTATCTGAACGAGCACATGGCCGAGACCTGCCGCAAGTACCCGCGCCATTACGCGGGCATCGGCACCGTGCCCTTGCAGGCGCCGACCTTGGCGATCCAGGAGATGGAGCGCTGCATCGACGAACTCGGCCTGTCCGGCATCCAGATCGGTTCACATTGCGAGAACCGGAATCTCGACGCGCCGGAACTGTTCCCGTTCTTCGAGGCCGCGGCCGAACTCGGCGCGGCGATCCTGGTGCATCCCTGGGACATGATGGGCCGCGAGTCGATGCCGAAATACTGGCTGCCGTGGCTGGTCGGCATGCCGGCCGAACAATCGCGCGCGGCCTGCTGCCTGATCTTCGGCGGCGTACTCGAACGCCTGCCGAAACTGAAGGTCTGCTTCGCGCACGGCGGCGGTTCGTTCCCGTACACGATCGGGCGCATCGAGCACGGTTTCCGCATGCGCCCCGACCTGGTCGCGACCGACAATGCACGCAATCCGCGCGACTATCTGAGCCGCGTCTACTTCGATTCGTGCGTGCACGACGATGCGGCATTGCGCTATCTGCTCGACGTGACCGGCGGCGAGCACGTGATGCTCGGCACCGATTATCCTTTTCCGCTTGGCGAGCAGGAACCGGGCAGCGGCATCGCCGCGCTCGACCTGCCGCCGCAGCAACAGGCCCGGCTGTTCCACGGTACCGCGCTGGAATGGCTCGGCCTGCCCTATTCCCGTTTTGCCGACGATACGGAGTGAACCGTGATGCTGATCCGCCGCTCGTCCCTTGCCGTACTCGCCGTCGCGTTCGCGACATCCGCATTCGCGCAAGGCAAGACCGACTACACACTCAACGAGGGCAAGGTGCATTTCCATGTGCCGGCAAGCTGGACCGCGGTCATGGAAAAAGCCGACGGCAACCCGCAAGCGGTCGCATTCCAGGTACCCGACAGCTCGGCGCAAGGCAGCGACGACAGTGCCACCGTGACCGTGAAGACGCGCCAGATCGCCGGTTCCGCCGCCTTCGCCGGCGTTGTGCAGGACGAGCTCGATCGCTCCAAGGCGCAGGGTGGCTACGAAACCGATGCGACGAACAAGGACAGCGCGATCCACCAGTATTTCGTCGTGCGCGGCAAAACCCGGTATCTGGTTCGCGACAGCTTCTATCTCACCGGCGATATCTCGGTCGAGGTGCGCTGCCAGCGACCCCTGCTCGCGGCGACCCCCGCGGCATGGAATGCCGAGTTCGACAACGCCTGCAATAGCGTGGTCGCTTCGCTGAAGCAGTAAGGCGCCATCCGTATCTCGACCACTTGCAGCTCGTCATCCCGGCGAAAGCCGGGATCCAGTTTCCCCGCTCCTTGTGCGATGGAACTGGATTCCGGCGTTCGCCGGAACGGCGACGTTGTGGCAACGTTTCCCGCCCTTGCACTGGTTCTAACATGACACCTGCAAGCTATGCATCAGCGGAACTCGAGGCGCTCACCCTCGACGCCGACGAGCCGCTCGCCGCATTCCGCGACGAATTCCTGATCCCGCGCAACGCCGACGGCTCGCAACAGGTCTACCTGTGCGGCAATTCGCTCGGCCTGCAACCGCGCGCGGTGCGCGAGGCGTTGCTGCAGGAACTCGACGACTGGCAGCAACTCGCGGTCGAGGCGCATTTCCGCGGCAAGCACCCGTGGATGCCGTACCACGAATTCGTGCGTGCCGACCTCGCCAATCTCGTGGGTGCGCTACCCCACGAAGTCGTCGCGATGAATTCGCTGACCGTGAACCTGCACCTGATGATGGTCAGTTTCTACCGGCCGAGCGCCGGACGCAGCGCGATCCTGATCGAAAAGAATGCGTTTCCGTCCGACCATCACGCGGTCGAGTCGCAGATCCGCTTCCACGGCTTCGATCCCGCGACGGCGCTGATCGAGCTGGACGGCGACCAGCCGAACGGCACGATTTCGCAGGATGCGATCCTGCGCGCGATCGACGAGCACGGCGATCGCATCGCGCTGGTCCTGCTGCCGGGTGTGCAGTACCTGACCGGCCAGGCCTTCGATCTCGCAGCGATCACGCAAGCGGCGCGTGCGAAGGGTTGCCGGGTCGGTTTCGATCTCGCCCATGCGGCCGGCAACCTGGCCCTGTGCTTGCACGACAGCGGCTGCGACTTCGCGGTCTGGTGCAGCTACAAGTACCTGAACTCCGGTCCCGGCGCGGTCGCCGGCTGCTTCGTGCACGAGCGCCACGCGCGCGCGGAGCTGCCGCGTTTCGCCGGCTGGTGGGGCCACGACCAGGCGACGCGTTTCCAGATGCGTCCCGGATTCGTCGCCACGCCCGGCGCCGACGGCTGGCAGCTCAGCAATCCGCCCATCCTCGCACTGGCGCCGCTGCGCGTGTCGCTGGCGATCTTCCGCCGCGCCGGCATGGCTGCGTTGCGCGCAAAGTCCACGATGCTGACGTCGTACCTGGAGTCCCTGATCCGCGAGCACGCCGACCCGGTGCTCGACATCGCCACGCCGCGCGAGCCCGCGCGCCGCGGTTGCCAGCTCTCGCTGCGCGTGAAAGGTCCGCGCGATGCCGGTCGCTCGCTGTTCGAGCACCTGCACGCATCCGGCATCGTCGTCGACTGGCGCGAACCCGACGTGATCCGCGCCGCGCCGACACCGCTGTACAACCGCCGCATCGACTGCCTGCACTTCGTGCGCTGCGTGAACGAGTGGGCGATGACGCATGGGCAAGCCTGAAATCACCCTGGTCGGCGCGGGTCTCGTCGGCGCACTGCTCGCGACCCTGCTCGCACAGCGCGACTTCGCGGTCGCCGTATTCGAACGCCGGCCCGATCCGCGCAAGGCCGGCTACGCGGGTGGGCGTTCGATCAACCTCGCCCTGGCCGAGCGCGGCCTGCACGGTTTGCGCCTGGCAGGTTTGACCGATGAAGTCATGCGCCTCGCGGTGATGATGCGCGG
>JBIODY010000150.1:0-5975 GCA_044445505.1 Lysobacterales bacterium | reverse complement strand
TGGCCGAGGCCTTGCTCGGCACACTTGGCAAGGATCGCTTCGTCGCGTACAGCGCCGGCAGTCATCCCAGCGGTCGCGTACAGCCGCTGGCGGCCGAACTCGCCGTGAAGCTCGGCTACCCGGCGAAAAAACTGCGCAGCAAGAGCTGGGACGAATACGCGGTCGCGGGCGCGCCGAAGATGGACTTCATCATCACGGTCTGCGACAACGCCGCCGGCGAAGTCTGTCCGATCTGGCCCGGCCATCCGATCGGCGCGCATTGGGGCGTGCCCGATCCGGCCGCGGTCGAAGGCAGCGAGGAGCAACGCCGCGCTGCGTTCCGCGCTGCGTTCGCGACGTTGCGCCGGCGCGTCGAGTTGCTGCTCGCGTTGCCGATCGACAAACTCGACCGGCTCGCCCGCGAGCGCGAACTGCGGGCGATCGCGGCTGACCACGCGGAGGACGCATGATCGGCTTGCGCCGGCGGGCAGGCGCGGAGGCGCTCGGATCCATGGCGCTGGCGGCGATCGTGATCGGTTCCGGCGTGATGGCCGAGCGTCTCGCCGGCGGCAATGTCGCCGTCGCGCTGCTGGCCAACACACTGGCGACCGCGACCGGCCTGTATGCATTGATCGTCGCATTCGCACCCGTCTCCGGCGCGCACTTCAACCCGCTGGTCACGCTGACCTGCGCGCTGCGCCGCGAACTGCCTCTGCGCGATGGGTTGTCCTATGTTGTCGCGCAGATCGTCGGCATGCTCGCCGCGGTCCCGCTCGTGCACGCGATGTTCGGTCTGCCCATCTGGCTGCCTTCGACCAAGGCGCGCCCGGGCGCAGCGCAGGCACTGGCCGAAGCGGTCGCGACGTTCATGTTGTTGCTCGCAATCCATGCCACGCGTCGACGCAGCGTCGAAAGTGCCGCGGCGGCGATTGCGGCGACGATTGCGGCGGGGTACTGGTTCACCGCATCGACGTCGTTCGCGAATCCCGCGATCACGCTCGCGCGTGCACTGTCCGACAGCTTCAGCGGAATCCGCTTCACCGACCTGCCATTGTTCCTGCTCGGCCAGATGGCGGGCGCCGTATTGGCGATGCTGTGCCTGCCCTGGCTGTTCGCCGAAACGGACTCCGCGATCGTCGCCACCCCGACTGCCGACGGAACTCAGCGCGGCAGATAGGCCGCGCCGCCGAGCTGGTACGCCTGGCGCTGGATCCACGCGGCGCGGCGCAGCACGTAGGGCGAAGGTCGTTCGACATGGAAACGCGAAGGGTTGGGCAGCACGGCCGCGAGCAGCGCGGCCTGATGCGCGTCGAGCTGTGCCGGCGTCGCGCGGAAGAACCGCTCGCTCGCCGCACCCGCGCCGTAGATGCCGTCACCGAACTCGGCAATGTTGAGGTAGACCTCGAGGATGCGTCGCTTCGGCCACAGCGTTTCCAGCAGCACGGTGAAATACGCTTCGAGACCCTTGCGCACGAAGCTGCGCCCCGGCCACAGGAAGAGATTCTTCGCGACCTGCTGGCTGATCGTGCTCGCGCCGCGCAGGCGCTCGCCATCGTCGGCCTCGGCCAGTGCGCGCTCGATCGCGTCGAAATCGAAACCGTGATGGAACGGGAAGCGTTGGTCCTCGGCCGCTACCAGCGCGATAGGCAGGGTCTTCGCGACACGATCCCACGGTGTCCAGCGGTAGCGCAGCACGAACGCCGCGTCGCCGCCGAGCCTGGCGCCGATCCAGTCCTCGATCATGAGCGCCGAGGTCAGCGGCGGCACGAAGCGCAGGACCAGCACCGCGATCACGCTCGAGGCGAATCCGGCGCCGAGCGCGAGCAGCAGCCAGCGCAGCAGACGCCGCGGCAGGGATCGGCCGGGAGCGGACTTGAACACGGGGACTCCAGGAAACACCGGCGCGGAAGCCCGCGCCGATGGGTCGGAGCTTAGCCGCTTGCGGGCCGATCGAGCGAAGCAACGACGTGTGATCTGGGCCAAAATGTTGGCCTGCATCGGTAGTGCGGCATTCTTGAAGGAACTGAAAAGTCGACGGCAAGTTCGGGCCACACGTGACGAAGGCAGCCCCCATCCGCCTTCGGCACCTTCCCCCCCCTGCTAGGGGAAGGAACAGCAAGGGTCGCGTCTTCCTTCCCCTGCACAGCGGGGAAGGTCGAAGCCGCCCTCAGGCCGCTGAGAGGAGGCGGAAGGGCCCCTTGCCCGCATGAGGCCCAGCCCACAGATCGGAAGTCGTCCAGCGGTCGCAAACCCCTGCCCGACGGCGTAAAATCGCTGTTAGATTTCCGTGAATCGCGGTATGATCCGGGGGCGACACTCTCAGGGAACTCGGGGGTGGCGCGACGAGTCTTTATCGCACCGATGCCTGTGCCCTGACCATGAAGTTGCGCTTCGCCAAACTGCTGCTGCTCTCGCTGTTCCCGCTTGCGGGCGCGGCGCAGACGCTGCCGTCGCTCGCGCCGCAGCCGGCGCCGCTGGTCGAGCAGCTGCTGGCGCTCGATGCGAGCGGCGAACCGACACTGGCACAGGGCGAATCGGTGCTGCCGATCTGGTCCGGCTCCAACGGCCGTCTGCTCGCCGTGGTAGCGCTGCCGCGTGGCTGGACCAACTCGCCGATCGATGCAACGCCGGCATATGCCGGCCCTTCCGCGTGGCATCTCGCCGGAAGCCGTGCGAGCGCAGGTGGGTTGCGCTGGCAACTCGGCAGCGGCGTGCATGCGGATGCGTTGTTCGGTCAATATCTGTCCGGTCTGCCGGCGAGCTGCACCGTCAGCAACTGCGACGCGACCAAGGCGGCGCGCGGCCTGCGCGGCTCCCTGACCGGTACGCTCGGCCTCGGCTGGACGGCGGCGGGCGGTGGCCTCGATTTCTCCTACGGCCTGTCCTGGCTGCAGGCACAGGGCAACGCGACCACGCTCGGCAATCTCGCGCTGGATTCGGCGCTGGTACCGGTGCTCACCCTGCCCGGCACGCAGCCGTATACGCTCGACAATGAGACCGCGCTCTATGCGCGCGGTCGCTGGCAGCTCGAGCAGGGTCCGGCGTTCGATGTGTCCGCGAGCTATGGCCGCGGTCATGCGTCGGCACTCGGCGATCTCGCCAATTCGCTGGCGCCCGGCATCGATCTCGACCAGCTTTCGCTGAGCCTCGGCCTCGACGCCGGTTCGCTGCGCGGGGCGATCGTCGGCCATGTGCTCAGCAGCGACGATCCGGCGCTGGTCGGCAAGCGCTGGACCTCGCTGGATCTCGGCGTCTCCTGGCGCACGCCGTGGAGCGGCGTGCTCAGCGTGGGCGCGCAGAACCTGTTGTCCTCGCCGCTCAATTCCGCGCGCGACGCGGATACCTCCCAGGCGCGCACGCCCTACATCCAGTACCGCCAGGACCTGTAGGCGTTGCCAAGTCGAATCGCCGCGCGGCGCGTCATCGCCGCGAGTCCCGCGCATGTGCACTGCCGACACGCTAATCTTTGCGCCGGCCGTATTGGCGGCGCGGCACTGAGCCGTCGCGCAGGCGGACCTTTTATCGGAACCGGATGTTTCGGCGCAATGCAGCATTGCCGCGCCGCGGACTCGCCACACGTTCGGCATTTCGCACCCGCTCGCGCCTCACCGCGACTGCGTGCCGATAGACCGTGGCAGGATATCCGGCTCGGCAAACCGCTTCGTATCTGGAGATCCCATGACCAACCGCGTCGACAGGCTTTGGAGCAGTGCGCAACGCTACCTGTCGGAAGGCCAGATCGGGGCCGCGCGAATCGCGCTGGAATCCGTTGTCCAGCGCGATCCGTCGCATATCGACGCCCACCTGTTCCTCGGCGGCATCGCCTGGGAGGAGGATCGCGTCCGCGATTCGGCCCGCCACGCGCTGGATGCCGCGCGCAACCTGCCAATGGATGCCGCCCTGGTCGGCGATGTGGCGGAGGCGTTGTTCCAGGCCGGCGAGGTGGTTGCCGCGCGCGCCTGCCTCGATCATCCGGCGTTGGCGCAGACCCGTTCGGCCGCGGTCCTGGAACGCATTTCGGGCCTGCACTACCGGCTGGGTGAGCACGCCGCCGCGTTGGCGCTGCTCGACCGCGCCAAGGCGGCAGGTTCGGACGGGCCGCAGTTCCGCTTTTCGCGCGGCATGCAGCTCGCGTTCAATGGCCGTCTGGACGACGCGGAAGCAGAACTCGAAGCCGCATTGCGCATGCGCGGCGCACCCGGGCGTGCCGCCTTCGAACTGGCCAGGCTGCGCCCGCAGACGGTGGAGCGCAATCATCTGGCCGACCTCGCGCAACGTCTGCAGACGGCAGCGCCGGGAAGCGAGGACCATGCCGCGATCGAATTCGCGCGCTACAAGGAACTGGAGGACCTGGGCCGCTATGACGAAGCCTGGGAATCGCTCGCGCGCGGCAACGCGATGCTGTATGCGCGGCAGCAGCACGATCCCGAGCAGGCGCGCCGCGTGTTCGAGGGACTGGTCGAGCGCTGCACGGCGCAGTTCGTGCAGCCGGCCGACGTGGTCCATGCCGGACCGCAGCCGATCTTCATCATCGGCATGCCGCGTTCCGGCACGACCTTGCTCGACCGCATCCTCGGCAACCATTCGCAAGTGACGTCGGCCGGCGAACTCGACGATTTCGCGCTGCAACTCCGCTGGGCGGCGGATCACCGTTCGACGCTGGATGAGACCATCCTGCAACGCCTGCCGGATCTCGACTATCCGGAGCTCGGCCGGCGCTATCTGCAGCAGACCCAATGGCGCGCGCGCGGCACGCCGTTCTACACCGACAAGCTGCCGCGCAACTGGATGGTCGCCGGCCTGATCCGCCGCGCGTTGCCGCAGGCGCGCATCCTGCATCTGGCGCGCGATCCGATGGATGTGTGCTTTTCGAATTTCCGCGTGATGTTTGCCGATGCGTTCGCGCACATCTACGATCTCGACGCGCTGGCCGCGCACTACAACCAGTACCGGCGCACGCTGCAGCATTGGCATGCGGTCATGCCCGGGCAGATCCTCGATGTGCCCTACGACGAACTCGTGCGCGATCCCGAGGCGATGGCGCGCAAGGTGTTTGCATTCTGCGGTCTCGATTGGGAGCCCGGTTGCGTGGATCTGACCCGCAATACGCGGGCGGTTGCGACCCTCAGTGCGGCGCAGGTGCGCACCTCGATCCATGCCAAGGCGTTTGACGAGTGGCGCCGCTATGAGCGGCAGCTGGCCGGCCTGCAGCGGGCCGTGGCGCCGTGGAGCGCGACGGAGTCGACCTGATGCCACGGACGCCGGAGCCGCCCGGCGACCCTCGGCTGATCGCCGCCCGGCAGCGTCCGGGGCAGGGGCAGGAAAGGTTTTCCACGGTGCACCCGGGCGTCCCGGTGAGCATGGCGCTGCATTGCGGCAAATCCCCCCACAGCCCAACTCATTGAATTTGTTGTAATTCAATCACGTGTTAAGGCCGTGCTCAGGGATTCCCAAGGCGTAAGAATCTTGTTAGTATCGTCCACTGCCGAGGGTTTTGGTGGACCGTTTTGGTCGTTCCCAGGGAATGGGAGAGCACATTGTCCCGAGCTGTGACAACTCTGACGTTGGAGAGTGAAATGAAATTAATGAGCAACGAGCTTTTCAAAGCCGTGCGCTTTGCGTTGTATGCGGGCGCCACTGCCGCCGTCGGCGTGTCCGCCGGAACGGTGCTTGCGCAGGACGCAACACAAGATCAAACCAGTCAAAAACTTGAAACCATCACCGTGACGGGTTCGAACATCCGCCGCGTGGATATCGAAACATCCAACCCGGTCGTGACCATCGATCGCGCCGCGATCGAGAAGACCGGCAAGCTGACCCTCGGCGATCTGGTCCAGCCATTGCCGGCAGTCACTGGTCCGAACACCAACCCGCAGGTCAACAACTCCGGCGGTTCGGGTAATTCGTCGATCGGCCTGCGCGGCCTCGGTTCGCCGCGCACCCTGGTGCTGATCAACGGCCACCGCTTCCTTAGCGGCGATCCGAATGCGATTCCG
>JBIODY010000149.1:0-6034 GCA_044445505.1 Lysobacterales bacterium | reverse complement strand
TCGGCGCCTACCGGGTCGACGCGACGCTCGCCGCGGCAGGCGTGGCGCCGGTCGCCTACCCGGTACGTGCGGCGCAGTTGCCGGCGAACCTCGCCGCGACGTTCCGCGAGCAGGACGGCGTGCTCTACGCCGGCGCCAACCCGCAGCACCCGGCAGCCGGCGACCTGCGCGTCAGCTATCGCATCGTGCCGGCCGGACCGCGGCATGTGAGCGGCGTGCAGACCGGCGATCGATTGAAGAACGCAACGATGCACTGAACCCGAGTCGCAGGATGCGACGCGTAAACCGCGGCAGAGCCTGCCCCGGACTCGATCCGGGGACGCCCGGTTTAGCAATTACTTCAGAGGACCTGCCATGCATATCACCGGAATCTATGTCGCGCTCGCGACCCTGCTCGTGCTGATCCTCGCCGTTCGCGTCTCGACCGGGCGTCATGCCGCCAAGGTCCATATTGGCGACGGCGGCCAGTCCAGCCTGCTGCTGCGCATACGCGCACACGGCAATGCGGTCGAGTACCTGCCGCTCGGGTTGCTGCTGTTGCTGATGCTCGAGCTGAACCAGACCCAGCCGCTGTGGCTGCACGTGTTCGGTTGCGTGCTGCTGATCGGGCGCATCGCGCACGCGATCGGGCTGTCGATGTCGTCGCAGGAAAGCGTCGGCCGCTTCCTCGGCACCGCGCTGACCTGGGGCGTGATGCTGGTGATGGCCGTGTTGCTGCTCTGGCAATGGTTCATGTGGACCGCAACCGCGCACTGACCGGTGTCATGGAACGGCGCTGCTGCGGCAGCCGGGCAGCGCCCTCAGCCGCCGAACAAGGTCTCGCCGTTGTCCAGCAGGTACAGCCCCGCGAACATCTTCGGGTCGACCGAGTAACCCGCGCGGATCTTCCCGACCAACCACGCCGCGGCTTCGCGGCGCGGTACCTCGTGGACCGTGATGTCCTCGGTCTCGTCGCCGCCGCCGGCATGCACGCGCGCGAGGTCCCGGGCGCGCACGAAGGCGAGGATCTCGTTGCTCATGCCGGCCGAGGTCGGACCGGCCATCAGGAAATCGATGTGTCCGGCGCGCCAACCGGTTTCCTCGACGAGTTCGCGGTGTGCGGCGTCGACCGCGCTCTCGTCGCTGTTGCCGGCCACGTCGCCGACCAGGCCGGCCGGCATCTCGATCGTCATGCATTCGATCGCCGGGCGGAACTGCTCCACGAACAGGATGCGGTCCTCGGGGGTAACGGCGATGATCATCACCCCGCCGCCGGGATTCGTGCGCTCGGCGTATTCCCAGCGCCCACGCCGCTTCAGGCGCAGCCATTTGCCGTTGCAAAGGGTTTCTGTTTCGGTCATGGTAGGCGGCTTTCCCCGGACTTTTTCGCACGTTGCCGGTCTGCGACGTCCGCCAAGCTTGCGAGGTGCAGCCAATGAAGATCAAGCGAATTCTGTGTGCAATCGCGTTTTGCACGGGCGCATCCATCGCCGCGGCGCAATCCGCGCCGGGAACCGGGATGCCGATCAACCCGGCCACCCTGGAGGAGGCGCAGATCGCGCAGATGACCGTTCCGGCCGCGCTGCTCCGGCTTGCCGCGCTGTACAAGCAGAACGGCGACCTCCCGCACCTCGGCTGGACCCTGCAGCGCCTGGTCGCGCTGCAGCCGAACAGCGGCGATCTCAAGCTCGCGCTGGCAACGACCTATGCCCTGCAAGGCGAGAAGACCAAGACCTACGACTTGCTGCTGACGATGCAGAGACAGGGCTACGGCTACGATCTGACCGACAATCCGAACTTCGCGAAGGTCGCCGATACCAAGGTCTGGACGTACACCGTCGATGGCCTGAAGTCGAACCTGAAGCCGTTCGGCGAGGGCAAGGTCGCGTTCACCCTGCCCAGGGGCGACACCCTGTTCGAGTCGCTGGTGTTCGATCCCAAGCGCGAGCAATTCCTGGTCGGCAGCGTGCGCGAGGGCAAGATCCAGCGCGTCGGCAAGAATGGCAAACTCGAGGATTTCATCACCCCGAACGCCGACAACGGCTTGTGGAGCGTGTACGCGATGGCCGCGGTTGCGGACGACGATGCGCTGTATGTCGCCAGTACCGCATCGGTTTATTTCAAGGGTTTCACGCAGGTCGACTACGGCAAGGCCGGCGTGTTCAAGTTCCAGCTCTCGACCGGCAAGCTGCTGGCCAGGTACCTGCTTGCACCCGCGGCGCAACCACGCACGTTGTCCAGCATCGCGGCCGGCAAGGGTGGCCAGGTGTTCGCCGCGGACGGCATCAGCAACGTGATCTACCGGCTCGATGGCGACGCGCTGAAACCGATGCTCGAGAATCCCAAGCTGACCAGCCTGCGCGGCATGGCGCTCAGCGACGACGGGAAAACGCTGTATTTCGCCGACTATGCGCTCGGCGTGTTCGGCGTCGACCTCGCTGCGGGCAGCGCGTTCGATCTCGGCTACGATCCGGCCAAGCTCGTTCTCGGCGGCATCGATGGCCTGTACTGGTACGACCACAACCTGGTCGCGATCGAGAATGGCATGTCGCCGCATCGCGTGATGCGCCTCGCGCTCAGTGACGATGGCCGCAGGATCATGAAGGCGGTGCCGCTGGATGTGGCGAACCCCGCGTTGACCCTGCCGACCTACGGCACGATCGATGGCGATGGCCTGTATTTCGTCGCGAACAGCCAGAAGAATGCATACGGCACCTACGGCACGCCGAACGACGACGCGAAACTCGAAGCGGTGCAGGTGTTCCGCAGCAATCTGCGCTTCGCATGGAAGGAGCGCGGTATCGACGCCCAGCCGCCGCGGCTGCCGCTCAGCATGACGAAACCGGGCAGCGGCGTGTTCGGCAATGTCGAGGGTGGATCGGAGTCGGTCACCGGGAATTAGGCAAGCTTTGATCCGGGTTTTTCCTTCCCCTGCAAGGCTTTTCAGGGCTCCTTGTTAGAGCCCTCAAGCACTCGCCGCGAGCGCACGCACGCGGGCCCGTGTGAGCGGCCCCAGGCGCAATCGCTCGAACAACACCTCGATGCCATCGGCGTCGTGATCGCGACGCCGATACATGTCCGCGTCCGCGGGCACCGGCGCATCCAGCGCGATCCCGGTCAGCAGGCGCGACAGCCGCGCAAGCGCGGCGTGCTCGCGCAGTCGCATCGAAGCCGCTGCCGCGCCGCGTGTGCGCAGGAACGCGACCTCATCGCTGCGTTCGAGCAGCGCATCGAGCGTGCCGAAATGATGCAACAGGCTCGCCGCAGTCTTGGCACCGATGCCCGGCACGCCGGGGATGTTGTCGGTCGCATCACCCATCAGAGCGAGATAGTCGGCGACCTGATGCGGCATCACGCCGAGGCGCAGCTTGATCCCGGCGCAGTCCCAGCGCTGGTTGCGCGGCGGATCCCACAGTTCGTCGCCGTCCTCGATCAATTGCCCGAAGTCCTTGTCGGCGGAAACGATCACGCCGCGAAAACCGGCGCGTCGCAATGCGCTGAGCGCGCTGCCGATCAGATCGTCGGCCTCGTAGTGCGCGTCGACCAGCACGGTCGCGCCGAGCGCTTTCGCGATCGCCTTGCAGCCCTCGAACTGGCGCTTGAGATCGGCTGGAGCCGGCGGACGGTTCGCCTTGTAGTCCGGATAGATCGCGTTGCGGAACGAGGTGGTCAGCGATTCGTCGAATGCGACCGCGACATGGGTCGGCCGCGCGCGCTCGAACAGGTCGAGCAGGAAACGCGTGAAGCCATGCACCGCATGCGCCGGCGCGCCATCCGCGTCGATGACGTCGGGCGCCTGCGAAAACCAGGCGCGGCAGACGTACAGGCTGCCGTCGACCAGGTGCGCGGTCGGCCTCAGCGCCATTCGGAAACCACATCCGCGAATGCGGGCCGGTTGCGTTCCGGCGCCGGCTCCTTCGCGGTGCCGACATGCACGAAGCCGATCACGCGCTCGCTCCGGCTCAAGCCGAGCAGCGCGGCGGCGTCGCGATCGTAGGCGGCCCAGCCGGTCAGCCATTGCGCACCGAAGCCCTGCGCCTGTGCCCCGAGCAGCAGGTTGTAGGCGACACAGCCGGCCGAGAGCAGTTGCTCCTGTGCGGGAATCTTCGGATGGTCGTCCTCGATGCGTGCGATCACCGCGACGATCAGCGGCGCGTGGCTGAAACGCTCGCGATCCTTTTCGAGCGCGGCCGGCGCGATGTCGGGCTCCTTGCGCGAATGCAGATCGGCGAGCGTCGCGCCAAGCCGCATGCGCGCATCTCCGCGGACCAGCAGCAACCGCCACGGCGCGAGCTTGCCATGGTCCGGCGCGCGGATCGCGGCGTGCAGGAGTTCGTCGAGCTGGGCGGCGGTCGGACCGGGTTCGCCGAGCTGGCGCGATGGCACCGAGCGGCGCTGGTTGAGCGAATCGATCGAGATCACGTCGGGGCTCGGATACCGAAGGCGGGCGGGGCTCAAGGATAACCGTCGAATGGTACGCGTGCGGAGCCGACTTGGGTTTTTACCGGCAGGAGGGCTTCAGCCGCGATGTCCTGCTTGAAGCAATCGCGGCTGAAGCCGCTCCTGCAGCGCCATCGGGCGCGCAAAGCTCGCCAGCATCGCGTCAACTGAGCTAGCATCGCCGCTCCAATCGGTGGAGAGGGCAGCGCATGGCGACGACCGTGGCCGCGGTACGCGAAACGGTTCCAGGCGAGCGCCGCGTCGCGTTGACTCCGGAAGTCGCGAAGAAACTGAAGGCGCGCGGCGCGCGCATCGTGCTGCAGGACGGCGCCGGCGCGTCGGCGTATTTCGCCGATGCGGGCTACATCGATTGCGAGGTCGTCGACGCGCGGACGGCGCTGGCCCAGGCCGACGTGCTGCTCAAGGTGCAGCCGCCGTCGCTGGATGAGATCGCGCAACTGAAGCAGGGAGCGGTCGTGATCGGTCACCTGCAGCCGCATCTCGCGCCGGAGCGCACACGCGCGCTGCGCGACCGCGGGATCACCGCGTTCGCTATGGAGCTGCTGCCGCGCACGACGCGCGCGCAGGCGATGGATGTGTTGTCCTCGCAGGCCGCGGTCGCCGGCTACAAGGCGGTGCTGATCGCGGCCGAGGCCGCGCCGAAATTCTTCCCGATGCTGACCACCGCCGCCGGCACGATCCGCCCCTGCAAGGTGCTGATCGTCGGCGCCGGCGTCGCCGGGCTGCAGGCGATCGCGACCGCGCGCCGGCTCGGTGCGCAGGTCGAAGGCTTCGACGTCCGCCCCGAGACCAAGGAGCAGATCGAGTCGCTCGGCGCGAAATTCCTCGACCTCGGCGTCAGCGCGGCCGGCAGCGGCGGCTACGCGCGCGAGCTGACCCAGGAGGAACGCGACAAGCAGCAGCAAGCGCTGGCCGATCATCTCAAAGGCATCGATGTCGTCGTGACCACGGCCGCGGTGCCGGGTCGCAAGGCGCCGCGCATCATCAGCGCCGCGATGGTTGCCGGCATGAAAGGCGGCGCCGTGATTGTCGACATCGCCGCGGAAACCGGCGGCAACTGCGAACTCAGCGAAGCCGGCAAGACCGTGGTTTCCGCGAACGGCGTCAGCGTGATCGGCACGGCGAACCTTCCTGCAAGCGCGCCGGTGCACGCGAGCGAGATGTACGCGCGCAACCTGTACAACTTTCTCGAATTGTCGCTCAAGGATGGCGTGCTGACGCTCGACTGGGATGACGAGCTGATTGCGAAAACCTGCGTGACGCATGCGGGGGAGATCAGGCACGAACCGACGCGGCAACTGGTCGGAAGCGGTTAGCTTGTCATCCCGACTTTCGCCGGGACGACGAGACTTCACTCTGAGGACGCAATGATGATCGACGGATTCCTCGCCCTGTACATCTTCATGCTGGCCGCATTCACCGGCAAGGAGATCATCGGTCGCGTGCCGGTGATCCTGCACACGCCGCTGATGTCGGGGTCGAACTTCGTGCACGGCATCGTGCTGGTCGGCGCGATGATCGCGCTGGCCGAGGCGACCACGCCGCTCGGCACCGCGATCGGTTTCATCGGCGTGGTGCTCGGCGCCGGCAATGC
>JBIODY010000148.1:0-6062 GCA_044445505.1 Lysobacterales bacterium | reverse complement strand
GGGCGGGCGCATCCTGCAGCACGGCTTCGAGCGCCATGCAGGCGCGCACGAAGCGGTTCGCGTTGGCGAACACGCCATCGGCGAGCGCGAGCAGACGGCGGTCGCGGCGGGGCTCGTCGTGCATGCGCTCGAGCGATGCCTGCGCGTTCGTGCGCGCGCGCCGCGCGGCGGTGCGCGCAGCTACGTGCGCAGCCCGATCCTCGCGCAGCAAGCCGCCGAAGTAGACACGGTACGTCTCGATCATCGCGGCCAGCGCGGGACGCACGCGCAGGTGTTCCCAGGTTGGCCATAGCGCGTAGGCGGTGAGCGCAAATGCACTGCCGATCACGGTCGCGATGCCGCGCGCGAGCATCGTCTCACCCGGCGCGATGCCGTCGAACGCAAGCAAGATGACGACCAGGCCGGTCAGCATCATCACGCCGAGGCCGTAGTGGACTGTGACCAGCATGCGAAAGCCGATGCTGAGCAGGGCGAGCAAGGCGAGTTCCTCCCAGACGCCGCCGAACGCGAAGTGCACGAGGGCTGTGGTCAGCGCGAGGCCGAGCAGGGTGCCGGCCACGCGCAGCAGGCCGAAGCGGAACGTGCCGGCGAAGTCGGGCTTGAGCACGATCGCGACGGTCATCGGAATCCAGTAGCCGTGTTCGAAGCCGGTGATGCGCGCTCCGGCGACGCTGAGCGCGAGGCAGACTCCGCAACGCAGCGCGTGGCGGAATGCGACCGACGACAGGCGCAGGTTCGCGCGCAAGGTCGCCAGTGCGCTGCGCGGACGCAACGCGCGCGGCAGGCGGGACTCGGCGGCCTGCGCGCGCAACTCTCCGCGGCTGCCGGCAAAGTCGGCGTTGCGCAAGGCGGCGCGCAGCTCGCCGCCGAGCCCCTGCGTACGCGCGATTGCGATCGGCAACTCGCGTTGCGCGTGCTGCGTGTCGTGGGCGCGCAGGTCGCCGAGTGCCGCGAGCGCGGCGCCGAATCCTTCCATCGCCGCGGCAGCCGCGAGCGGACTGGTGCCGCGATCGAGCGCGGCGGCGAGGGCGTCGAGTGCGCGCGCGGCGTATTCGAGCACGCGGTCGAGCGTCGCCTTGATTTCGCCGGCGTCGAGCGTCGCACGCAGGTCGCCGAGCGCGAGCAGTTCGAGGCGGATGCGTTCGACCAGCTCGGCAAGCACGCGGAACGTCTCCATGATCGTGCCGCGCGCGCGGTGCGTGCCGTGCAGCAGGCTCTCGACGTCGAGCAACGCCTGGGTCACCGGCGGCGCCTGCGTCCGATCGGGACTGCGTCGCGCGCTCAACGCCAGTTGGCGGCACATTTGCGCGATAGCGGCGCGTTCCGGCCGATAGCGCTGCAACGGCCACGCCGCGATCGCGAACATGGTCTGCAGCACGCCGCCGGCGAAAATCAGCAACGCGGGCCCCAGCGCCGCGGCCGGGGCGCGCGGCTGCGCGGCCATGATCACGAGCAGGATCATGCTGGTAAGTCCGGTACGACCCGCATCGACGCCGAGTGCGACCAGCAGTCCGCCGCCGATACCCCAGATCAACGCCGCGACCACGATCAGCGCGGTGTTCGCGCCGAGCAGGCTGCCGGCATACGCGGAGACGCCGGCGGCGAATGCGGTCAGCAGCATGCGCTGCATGCGCAGCCGATACGGGCCCGGCTGGTCGGTGAACATGGTGTTCAACGCACCGGCGGCGACACCGAGACCGATCGCGACATGGTCGCTGGCGATGCCCGCGCCGAGCGGCAGCACTACCGCGGCGGTGTTGCGCAGCGCGACGCTCAACGGCACGTCGCGCGGCTTGGTCCGGATCAGGGTGCGCAGCATCGGCCGTCTTCGGGAATCATTTGTGGGAGCGGCTTCAGCCGCGATGCTTTCAAGCCCTCCTTCGAGGGGAGGGTTGGGGTGTTCGCGTCGCGCAAGCAAAAGCATCGCGGCCGAAGCCGCTCCCACATCACGAGCGATATTTTTCAGGCGCGGGATTCACGTGGCCGCAGGCCTTGCAGGTGCGCGCATCCTGCGAACGGTAGAAGTGCTCGAACACGCGCGGGAAATCGGTCTCGATGTCGTGCAGCGGGAAGAACTCCTCGTAGAGCTTGTGGTTGCAGCGCTCGCAGAACCACAGCAAGCCGTCCTGCTCGTGGGCGAGACGTTTGCGTTCGATGACCAGGCCGATCGAATTGGCCATCCGCTGCGGCGAGTGCGGAATGCGCGGCGGCAGGTAGAACACTTCGCCGGCGCGGATCGGGATATCGCGCACGCGGCCGTCCTGCTGCACCTTCAGCACCATCTCGCCTTCGAGCTGGTGGAAGAATTCGGGGCCTTCGTCCCAATGGTAGTCGGTGCGCGCGTTCGCGCCGCCGACGATCATCACGATGAAGTCGCCGTCGACCATGCATTTGTTGCCGACCGGCGGCTTCAGCAGGTGGCGGTGTTCATCGATCCACGTTTGCAGATTGAACGGGGCCGGTAGCATCGCGTGCATTCCCGAGGGCAGGGAAGCGCAGTGTAGGAGCGGCGCAGCCGCGATCACAACCGTCCTGTCGGGACGGGAGGTCGCGCTTGCAGCGCTCCTACGACGATGAGCGCGGCAGCGCCGCGATGCACTTGAGCTCGATTGCAATCGGTGTCGGCAGCGCGGTGATGCCGAGGGTGGTGCGGCACGGGGCGGTCGCCGGATCCGGGAAATACTCCGCGTAGACGCGGTTGTAGGCCGCGAAATCGTGTGCCATGTCGGTAAGGAACACGGTCACGTCGACGAGGTCCTGCCAGCGCGCGCCGCTCGCCGCGAGCACCGCGCCCACGTTCGCGAATACCTGCCGGCATTGCGCTTCGATGTCGTAACCGGTCAGCTTGCCGTGGACGTCGTGCACGTTGCCCGGAATCGCGTTCGTGCCCGGCAGGCGCGGACCCACGCCGGAAAGGAACAGCAGATCGCCGACACGGCGCGCGTGCGGATAAGCGCCAACCGGTGCCGGCGCGGCATCGGTGCGGATCGGGTCGCTGGTCATTCGCCGGTAGTCTTCTTCGCGGGCGCGGCATCCGCGCCGATGACGAGATCCTGGTGGTACAAGGTGTGGTTGTCGTTGTCGACGCCGGTGATGCGGTAGCTCCCCGGGCGCAGATACAGGTTGCCGTGGGTCTGCGGGCGGCGCAGGAACAGGCGTTCGTCCGCGTTTTCCGCCGCTTTCACAGGATCGAGCACAAGGCGATCGGCCGGGATCGCGTCGTCGCCTTCGTTCGCATAGCGCGCTTCGAGCAGGCACGGATACTGGTTCTGGCACATGCTGCCGCTGACGAAGTACGGCTTGCGCAGGCCGCCCAGATCGAGCCAGGTCGGACGCTCGTCGCGCAGCACGTCGGGCGGGAAGAACACGCTGACATCATACGCACCGCGCTTGAGCGACCACGGCTCGCCTTTCGCGTTTTCGAACACGATTGGTGCCGTCGGATGCAGGGCACTGATGACCGCGCGATAGTACGGATGATTGTCGGTGCCGGGCGGATGTTCGATCAGCATGGTCTGTTCGATCGTCAGCGGATCGATGCCGCTCAGGGTGCGGAAATGCTGGGCCATGCTCCTGCCGCCGAGATAGCGCCCGTTTTCCTGGATATGCGCGTAACCCGCGTTGACGACGACGCGCGCCGTCGGGTCGTTCTTGAACACGCGTTCGTAGAGATTTTTCGCCTGGGTGTTCTCGCGCACGTCGCCGTTGCCCGGAGGTTCGCTTTCGTAGGCGACAATCTTGAAGCCGAGCTTGATCGCGGTGCGCACCATCTCGGCCGCGATCGGCTCCATCGTGTAGAAACCGCTCTTCGGAACCGGATAGCCGCGCTTCTGCAGGTCGGGGTCGCTCTGGTACAGCGTCTCCGCGGCAAAATAGTCGTAGCCGTCCGCGCGCAGTTTCGCCAGCAACTGCACGGTCAGCGTGCGCGTCAGCGGGACGTTGTGCGCCTCGTTGAAGAAGATCGCCTTGCGGCCCTTGGCCAGTTCCGCGATCGCGTCGAGCGCCGGTTTGGCGGTATAGCCACCGGAGAGCGGCGAGGGCGCGTCGTCGCTTGCGGCAAGCTGGCGGATCGAATACGAGTCGTGCGCGCCCGGGTAGTCGCCGACAAAGCTCTGGTACCAGCTCATGTACTGACCGAACACGATCCGGAACGCCTTGTTCTTGTTGGAGCGGTAAGCGTCGCGCATCGCCCTGTACTGGGCGAGCAAACCGTTGCGCTTGAGCGCTTCGGTATAGACCTTCTCCGATTGCTCGAACGCGACTTTCTGCGCTTGTTGCCATTGGTACGGAGACAACTGCTCCTCCGCGGCAAACGCGGTGGACAGGAACAGGCAGGCAGCGAAGGCGATCCGGAGCGTTCTCATCGGTGTTTCTTCCTGCGTGGGTCGAGGATGGCGACGGTCGGTGGTCAGGACGGACGATCGAGCGCCACGGTCGCGATCGCCGCCGCCGACGCGGTGCCGGCGGCGTCACGGACATGCAGGCCGAGATCGCGCAAGCGACCATCCTGCAGACCATAGATCCAGCCGTGCACGCTCAAGTTCTGGCCGCGTTCCCAGGCGTCCACGACCACGGTCGTCTGGCACACGTTCACCGCCTGCTCGATCACATTGAGTTCGCAGAGTCTCGCATGCCGCTGTTGTGCATCATCGAGGTGCGCCAACGCCTCAGCGTGCTTGTGCTTCACGTCGGCGACATGCCGGAGCCAGTTGTCGACGAGTCCCATGCGCCGCTCCTCGAGCACCGCCTGAACGCCGCCGCAGCCGTAGTGGCCGACGACCAGGATGTGTTCGACCCTGAGCACGTCGACCGCGAACTGGATAGTGCTCAGCGCATTGAGGTCGGTGTGCACGACGACATTCGCGACGTTGCGATGCACGAATACCTCGCCCGGCGCCATGTCGATGATCTGGTTCGCCGGCACGCGCGAATCCGAGCAGCCGATCCACAGGTATTTCGGCGCCTGCTGGTCCGAAAGCCGCTTGAAGAATTCCGGATCGCCGGCGCACAGCGCCTCGGACCAGGCTCGGTTGCGTCGCAGGAGATCGTCGAGATTGGGCATGGGGGAATCAGCCGAGTCGGAGGCAGATGTTCTTCGCCTCGGTAAAGAAGCGCAATGCCTCGACACCGCCTTCGCGGCCGATCCCCGATTGCTTGACCCCGCCGAACGGCGTGCGCAGGTCGCGCAGCAGCCAGCAGTTGATCCAGACGATGCCGAATTCGAGGCGTGCAGCGACGCGGTGCGCGCGCTCGACGTTCGAGGTCCACAGCGACGCGGCGAGGCCGTAACCGGTGCCGTTCGCGATTGCGAGCGCGTCGGCGTCATCGTCAAACGGAATCAGGGTGACGACGGGGCCGAAAATTTCCTCCTGGTTCGTGGCGCAGTCGTTGGGCAGACCGTCGATCACGGTCGGCGCGACGAACCAGCCGTCGGCGCAGCGCCCTTCGACTTTCACCGCGTCGCCGCCGCAGAGCACGTGCCCGCCTTCGGCGCGCGCGCGCTCGATGCATGCGGTCACCTTGTCGAAATGCGCGCTGGAGACCAGCGCGCCGAGGTCGCTGGCCGCATCATCGGGGTCGCCGACCCGCAGCGCGCGCACGCGTTCGAGATAGCGCTGCGTGAATGCGGCATAGATCGGACGCTCGATCAGCAGACGCGAACCGCACAGGCAGATTTCGCCCTGGTTGGCGAAGCCCGAGCGCACGATCGTGTCGAGGTGCGCGTCGGAATGATCCGCGTCGGCGAATACGATCGCCGGATTCTTGCCGCCCATTTCCAGCGAAAGTTTCTTGAACCTCGGGGCGGCGGCCGCGGCGATCGCGGCGCCGGTTTTCGTGCTGCCGGTAAACGAGATCGCCTTGACGTCGGCATGCTCGACCAGCGCGTGGCCCGCGCGCGGGCCGCTGCCGTGCACGATATTCAGCACGCCTGGCGGAAATCCGGCCTCGAGCGCCAGTTCGCCGAGCCGCGCAGCCGTGCTTGGCGTGATCTCGGACGGTTTTGCGACGACCGCGTTGCCTGCCGCGTGCGCCGGTGCGATCTTCCAGGTGAACAGGTACAG
>JBIODY010000147.1:0-6072 GCA_044445505.1 Lysobacterales bacterium | reverse complement strand
TCCGGCTTGGGCCATCCAAACCAGGCACACATGCAGATCGAAACCAAGCTGCCCAAGGTCGGCACCACGATCTTCACCGTGATGAGCCAGCTCGCGATCGAGCACAAGGCGGTCAATCTCGGCCAGGGTTTCCCGGATTTCGACGGCCCGCAAGCGCTGCGCGACGCGCTGACCCGGGCAATGAACGAGGGCCGCAATCAATATTCGCCGATGACCGGCGTGCCTTCCTTGCGCAATGCGATCGCGGCCAAGACCGAGCGCCTGTATGCGCGCAAGGTCAGCGCGGACATGTCGATCACGATCACCTCCGGCGCGACCGAGGCGTTGTTCGCCGCGATCGCCGCGGTCGTGCATGCGGGCGACGAAGTCATCGTGCTGGATCCGTGCTACGACAGCTACGATCCGGCGATCGCGCTCAGCGGCGGTCGCGCCGTGCATGTGCCGCTCGATCCGCGCGATTTCTCGCCGGACTGGCAGCGCATCGAGGACGCGGTGACCGCGCGCACGCGCATGATCCTGGTCAACACGCCGCACAATCCGTGCGGATCGGTGTTCAGCGCGGCGGACCTGGATGCGCTCGCGAGCCTGGCGCGCCGGCATGACCTGCTGGTGCTTTCCGATGAAGTCTACGAACACATCGTGTTCGACGGTGCGGCGCACCAGGGCGTGCTGCGCCATGCGGAACTCGCCGAGCGCAGCTTCGTGATCAGCTCGTTCGGCAAGACCTACCACTGCACCGGCTGGAAGGTCGGCTACTGCATCGCGCCGCCCGCGTTGTCGGCGGAATTCCGCAAGGTGCATCAATACCTGACCTTCTGCACGTTCACGCCGGCCCAGTGGGCGCTCGCCGATATCATCGAGAACGATCCGCAGCACTATCTCGATCTGCCTGCGTTTTACCAGGCCAAGCGCGACCGTTTTCGCTCACTGCTGGCGGGGTCGAAGTTCCGCCTGCCGCCGGTCGCCGGCGCGTATTTCCAGATCGCCGACTATTCCGCCTTGAGCGCAGCAGACGATCTCGCGTTCTGCGAATGGCTGGCCAAGGCGGGTGGCGTCGCCGCGATTCCGATCTCCGCGTTCTACGAGGAGCCGCCGGCCGGACAACGTCTGATCCGGTTCTGCTTCGCGAAGAACGACGCGACCCTGGAGCAGGCCGCGGCGCGGCTCAATGCACTGTAGGTTGGGCTGAGCGAAGCGATGCCCAACGGCGAGGCTATCCAATCATGTCATGCATCGCTTCGCTAAACCCGATCTTCTGCCTCATGAATCGACTGAAGCCATGTTGAAACCTCTGCGCATATCGCTGGTCCAGGGCGCAACGCGCTGGCACGACGCGCATGCGAACCGCGACTACTACGGCGGGCTGGTGCGTTCGCTGCAAGGACAGAGCGATCTCATCGTGCTGCCGGAAACGTTCCTGTCCGGTTTCACCAACGACACGCTCGGCAATGCCGAGACAATGGATGGCGAAGGACTGCGCTGGCTGCGCGAACTGGCGCGCGAGGCGGGCGCGGTGATCACCGGAAGCATGGTCGTGCGCGAAGGCGATCGGTGCGTGAACCGCATGCTCTGGATGCGGCCGGATGGCGGCCATGCGCAATACGACAAGCGCCATCTGTTCCGCATCGCCGGCGAGCACGAACGTTACTCCGGCGGCAGCGAACGCCTGATCGTCGAACTGCACGGCTGGCGCGTCTGCCCGCTGGTCTGCTACGACCTGCGTTTCCCGGTCTGGTCGCGCAACCGCTACGATCGCGCAGCGCTGCGTTTCGACTATGACCTTCTGGTCTACGTCGCGAACTGGCCGAGGACGCGCCGCCATGCGTGGCGCACCTTGCTGCGCGCGCGCGCGATGGAGAATTGGAGTTACTGTGCGGGCGTCAACCGGGTCGGCGTCGACGGCAACGGGCTGCACTACGCCGGCGACAGTGCGGCGCTCGATTTTGTCGGCGAGCCCCTGGTCGAGCTCGGTGCCCAGGAGCAGGTCGTCACGGTCACGCTCGATGCGACTGCGCTGGCCGCGCAGCGGGAGCGTTTTCCGGCGTGGATGGACGCGGACGAGTTCACGCTCGACGCTTAAGCGCGCCCACGATGCCCTGACAGCTCGCGACCCGCGGAGCGGGTGGAAAAATTGTTTGCAGGCTCGGACCCGGTCTTTCCTTCCCCCACGAAACGGGGGGTGCCGAAGGCGGATGGGGCGCTGTTGCCGTTCCTGCTTGCAAAAAAACGCCCCCTTCAGCCCTGCGGGCAGCTTCCCCCGCTGCGCAGGGGAAGCGAATGCACATTCCCAGCCTTCAGCCAACGAGTTCGAAGCGCGTGCTGCGCTTCGACGCATCCGCCTCGACCAGCTTGACCCTGACCCTGTCGCCGAGCGGCAATGCGGTCGCAGCGCCCACCGCAGCCTCGATCGCCGGTTCGCGAATCATCACGACGCCTTGTTGCGGATTGGTTGGCAGCGTCTCGACGATCGCACCGTCGAAGACCTCGCCGAGGCGCGGTGCCAGCGTGATCGCTTCGACCAAATCGACCACCGCGCGCTCGTAACGGCTGGCGAGGCGACCGGAGGCCTGCATCGTCGCCGGCAGACCCGGCAGCGCCGCAAGCGCCCATGCAGGCACGGGCTGACCCGTGCAGATGGCCACGCAGACCTCGCCGACGTAGCGATCGACGAGCCGGCGCAATGGGGCCGTCGCGTGCGCATATTCGGACGCGAGCGCCCAGTGCATCGGCTGTTCGGGCACGGAACCATTGAACGCGACATAGCCGGCGCCGCGCAGCACCGCGGTGCAGGCGACCATCATCGCGAGATGTCGCGGATTCGCCGGATCCAGCGAGCGGATGAACTCGGGATAGCCCTGCCCGGTGGGCCACTGGATCGCCAGCGCGCTCGCGCTGCGGCGCAGGCGCAGGATTGCGTTGTCGTCGGGTTTGGGCAGGGTGCGCAGCACGCCGACTTTTGCGGTCACCATCAGCTGCGCGGCGGCCATGCCGGTCAGCAGCGAGATCTGTTCGTTCCAGTCCTCGACCGCATGGCGTGCGCGGAATTCGAGAGTCGGATGATCGGCACTGCCGCCGATTTCCTGCTCGGGCAGCGGCAGACTGATACCGCCGCGTTGCGTTTCACGCTGCTTGCGCAGTTCGCCGATCGCGCGCAGCACGTCCCACATCGGATCGGCGTTGCCGGCATCGATCTGCGCCTGCACGCCGGCGTAGTCCAGCTTGGCGCGACTGCGTACCTTCGCGCGCCGCACATCGGTCGCCGCTGTTTCGCCATCGATGCCGAGATCGATCGTCCACAGCAATGCGGGGCGGGTCTGGCCGGGCAGCAGCGACGCCGCGCCCTCGGACAGCACCTTCGGGTGCAGCGGGATCTTCGAGTCGGCGCCGTACAAGGTCTCGCCGCGGCGGTTCGCTTCCAGGTCGACCGCGTCGCCCGCGGTCACGAACGCGGCGACATCCGCGATCGCGTAATACACGCGATAGCCGTTCGCGTTGTGTTCGACGAACAACGCCTGATCGAGATCCATCGAATCCGGCGGATCGATCGTGATCAACGCGATGTCGGTGCGGTCCGTTTCCGGCAGGCGCGGATTCGCGGCGGCCTGCGCTGCGGCGGTCTCGACGTCCGGCGGGAATGCGGCCGGCAGATGCAGATCCGCCTGGATCGCGCTGACGCCATCGGCGAGCGTTGCCGCATGGGTGGGCTGGACCAGCAGGCGTCGAGTCGTCGGCACAACGGTTCCCTCCATCGTGCCGCACGGCCGGCTTGGCGCCGCGACCGGTCCGGCAGCGTTCCACGCGCAATATACGCCGGCCTGCCGAAGGTGTCAGCGTGCTCGACGAATCGGCAGTCGCCGCGGCCGGCGCCGGAGCAGCATGTCTGCTCAGTGCGCGGTTTCGCGCAAGGATCGCCTGCACATGATCACGCCGCGACCGTCCTGGGCAGCGCGCGCAGTTCGCGCGAGACGATCTCGCGTTCGGCCTCGGCGCGCTGTGCGAAGGTTCCGAGCAAGGTACCTGATTCCGGCGCGAGTACCTCGTACCAGCGCGCCGCGAGTTCACCGCTGTCCTTGAAGGCCATCACGCGCTGGATACGGTAGCCGAGCACATTCACTTCGGTATGACGTTGATCACGCATGAGGAGCCTCCGTGGTTACCTGACCCCAGCATACGCACCGCCGATGTGCGCGCGGTTAACGCGATGTTGCAGTCCGGTTAACCCGCATGCGACTGCGTTGCGCGATCAGGCCGATGCCATCGCGCCGCCGCGAGGCTCAAGCGATGCGGCCGCGGCATCGCGGTACGCCGCGCGCAGCAGTTCATGGAAATGGTGCACGCCGCTTTCGCGTTTCGGATTCAGGCGTCCGGCGACGTACGAGCCCGAAGCGAGGCCGCGTTGCACGCACTCGCAGATGTCCACATCTTCCTTCTGCACCAGGTCGCTGAATTCGAGATCGCGCGTGCGACGTGCCGCTGCGTCGGCAGCATCCGGATAGTAGAAATCGAACTCGACCCGGCAGCGTGCGGCGGCGAGCGGCAGCACGCGATTGGTCTGCACGCGGCCGGGCAGGATGTTGAACATCGTGTTCGGCCACACCCAGTAGTACAGCGCGTCGCCGTTGCCATACAGGTCGCCGGCGCTCTCGAGCGGACTCCATTGCAACGAATGCCAGCGCGAGAGTTCGGTGCGATAGCTGCGATAGTCGAGCATCCGGTTGAGTTCCGGATGGATGTGCGGAACGTGATAACCCTCGAGATAGTTGTCGACATAGACCTTCCAGTCGCAGGCGATCTCGTAGGCGACGCGCTGGTGCAGCACGTAGCCGGCGAGGGCGGACGGGCCGATGCGCGCGTCGATGCCGTCGAGGATTTCAGCGAGCGGCGGTGCCGCGCCGAGCGCCGCGAAGACCAGGCCGCGCCAAGTCGCGACGCGCGCTTGCGGCAGGCGGATCGCGGCGAGGTCGAAGTCCTGCGCGTCGTCCATCTCGGGCGCGCTCAGCAGGCGGCCGTCGAGCGCATAGCTCCAGCCGTGATAGCGGCAACGCAGTCGCTTCGCGGCGCGGCCGTCGCACAAGGCGAGCGGCCCGGCGCGATGCCGGCAGACGTTGTGCAACGCGCGCAGTTCGCCATCGTCGCCGCGCACGAGCAGCAGCGGCACGCCGGCAATCTCCACGACGACGTGATCGCCGGGGCCGTCGAGCTGCCGCACCTGCGCGACCAGTTGCCAGTTGTGCGCGAACACTGCCCGTCGGTCGCGCGCGTCCGCATCGGCGCCGACGTAGTAGTGCGCCGGCAGCGCGGTCGCGGTGGCGAGGGGTTGTCCGGCGAGTTCGGCGAATTCGGTACTTTCGGCTGGCGGCGGCATCGTCGTGCTGATCGCGGATGTCGCACCGAGTATCCGGCCTCCTTGCCGACTCATGCAACGCTGCACCCGTGGCAGCCGGACGCGCGCTTTCCTGTGGCGTCGCATCGTTTCCGGAAACCTCCGGCGAATCAAATCGTTGCCGGACGCGTTCGCGCCACACGACGTTCGGTACGAGCGGTGGGAACCCAGTCGTATCGGATCCGCACGGTCCGCGACGAATTGTTCGCGGATGATTTCGGCGCTGCGCCGTCGTCGGTTTCGAAAACCGGCGCACCGGCGTGGGTGCCACGGGCGTGTTGGGCACGCTGACGATCCTGTTGACCAATCCGGCTGCCCGGCGGGCTGCGGTCGACTACTCGTACACGGGCGACGGCAATCCGATCACGATCGCAGCCGGTTCGTAGCCTGGTTCCTCGGCACAATCCTGGCGCCGTCCCGATGGGCGGTTTTTTTTCCGAACCAAGCCCTGCGCGGGGTGACGACCGGTCGCTGGTCCCGACAGTGCGCCGGCGACCGCCTGCTACCATTCGGCGTTGCCCGACGCAGCCGCATCATGATCAACACCTCCCCGCCGCAGAATCCGCAAGCCGTCCAGCGCCGTGAATTCTGCTTGTTCATGCTGTTTGCCCTGGTGCTGATCGGGATCGGCATCGGCCTGCGCGATCCGTGGCCGTCCGACGAGCCACGTTACGCGCTGGTCGCCAGGC